>JADKJG010000008.1 GCA_016722375.1 Bacteroidota bacterium
GGCTCATACCAAGTTCTAACCAACAAAATGAAGGGGAAAAAAATGGTAACGATAGCCGCATAGTTCACATGGTTGCGGAAGAACGGAGCCATAGGTTGGTTAATATCATCAAAAGCAAAACCATTGATGGCATGCCGGATGATTACCTGAATAATCAGTAGCGTGAGTGGGATGTAGATGCACCAAAATGCTTTTTTCAAATCTTCCTTTGTGCGAACGATTATAGCCGTTAGCACCGAAAAAGTCATCGTATACCATATCTTGGATAGAAACACTTTGAAAGATACGATGGTTTCAATGGAAGTAAGTGCTGAAATAAAAATCCAAAAGAGATGGGCCATCAGCGCCACTAGAAGTAAATGCCCAAAATACCCTTTTGGCAATGCTTTGTAATTGGTCAATACAAAAATGCCGGTTACAAACATCAATCCAATCATCAGCGGCTCATCGGGCAAGTCGGTGGCTAGTGATTCAGAGAAACTGTATTCAATAGAAAAAGGAATCGTGAAAAGCAGCAGATAATACAGCAGTTTGAAATTAATCACCCCTACATAAATAGTGAGTAGGCCAAAAGGAATCAGGGCGAGATAATACTGTTCGGTAAAAAGAGCTGCGAGTACAGATACCACCGTGGCGGCACCAAGAAAGGTAAATAGGCCCAGTTCTGTCCTGTCAAAGGTCCTAATCACATTAAAGCTGCGCTTTTAATTCCTTGAACTGTTCAATCAGAAACACGCCGATGGTGGAAACGAATGCAGTGACCAGCATGGTAATTAATACGACCAGTGAACGTACCGGTTTGTCGCGACGGTCGGCGGGAAATGCTTTCTCGACTATGAAGAGGGATGAAGAAATAGATTGCATCGCCACTTCCATCTGTTCCTTAATGTTGCTACGATTATTAAACTCCTTCATAGCGTTCTCTTGCTTCTCTAGCATGGCCTTATATTCTTGAACTGCTCTGAAGTTTTTTCCTTCCACCAATACCGTACTGCCAGCTGCTGAAGAAACTTTAATGTCAAATTCAGTAGCAAGGGTGGCCAGCGTGGTTACATAATCGTTTACCTTCTCTCTTTGCTGCTCAATTTGAGCGCTCAATACTTGATAAAGTTTCTCTTTGGTTTCCAACACGTGCCTCATATTCAATTCATCTACTTTTTCGATGATCACATTGACCATAGCTGCGGCCAGTTTGGGGTCAGTGTCATAGATAGATATTTCAATCGCTTCGCGTTCGGTTTTGAGCGCCTTGTAGTTCTTTTCAAATTGCTTACGTACAATCGTTTTATAGAATTTATTATTCCGACTTACTTTATAGTGATCGGTCAGATTAAATGAGTCAATAATAAAATTGATAACGGTTTCAGAATTGGCGATGGTCAGCACCCGATTTATATCACTTTTGCCACCAAAATATTCCACCTGCCCACCAGAGCTTTCTGTATTGAAAATCATGGAACGGTCGCTCAGGTATTGGTTGGTAGGATAGAAGGTGGACCAGGACAGATAATATTCATCCATCACAAAGACCGAAAACAAACCAGCAATGATTCCTGAAGCCAAGGTCAGCACCAACAAAGGGGTTTTCCATTTTAAAATAATGCGGATGGCAGCGACGAGGTTGAACTCTTTATCCATTGGTAGTTTTTTTGAGGCGGGCAAAAGTAAAATAATTTGTAAAGCGACATTGGAACACAGCACTAAATGGCAACAAATTCAGATTTTAGAGCAGAGCCTTTTCCGCTGCGAATCTATCAATTGAGATTCGTCTTCGTACGGTCATAAGGCATAAATACAAAGCTGGGCGATGCCTCATCGGCTACAAATACACACATAAACTGCTCCGGAGCCTTGTAAGTCTTAATGAAATCCGAGGATTTTTCTTTGTGAACAATACCCTTATTTACAAAATCTTCCAAGTGGGAGGCGCTGAAGTTCCAACCGATGTCAAAATCCTCTTTTTGAACGATGGGCAAACCCAAGTCCACATCGCTGGCACTGCGTGTAGCCACAAAAATCGGATACTTCGATACGTGACCTCGAATCATTCCCAAGGCAATCTGCCGGATATAATCACGACAAATCTCAAGATCGTCGTGCAGTGACTTATATATTTCCTCGTCCAACCCCATTGAAATCCAAACATGGAAATTTTTTTTTGAAAAAAGAAACCAGTCCTTGGTTAGGATGAAATATCAACTACAAATAACTTTCTTTTCCGTTGACCAGCGTTCTCTGTTTTTGTTATTAGTTTCGAGCACTTTAACAACTGGTTAGACTACTTCAACTTTGACCATGTTGGTAGAACAGTCTCTCTAATTGAGACAATATAATTTATCGCATGGGGCTATGCCCAGCTAGAATAGTACGAGACCATTTCAGGGTTTGACGCACTCTTAGTTATCGCTGTTTCAGGAAGGTGTAGTCGCTAACAAGGTTTCCTTGCTCACCGGTGGTGTATTGGGTGATGAGAAAGTAGCCCTTCTTCTTGAGGTTGTTGATAGTTTGGTTAATGGTCTTGAGGTTTTCTATTTCGTTTTTTTCGGTATAAGGCAATAGCTTTACTTCTTCGGTGCTTGCATCTTCATAAACGATAAAAATTTTTGCAGCGATAAAACCGGTGCCCATGCCTACAGATCGGTTGCAGTCAAAAACGCGCATGGTAGCATAGCCGCCTTCGGTTTGTGCAGAAGCATTTGAAAAGCAAACGCCCGCTAATAATAAAACTGAAAAAAGAATTCTCATGCGACAGCTTGGGTGGTTTTGTTTTTGCGTTGTTGAAGGCTTACTTTGCCATCCTTAATTCTTTCTACGCGAGAGAAAAGGCTATAGCGCTCATCAAAAATGAAATTGAGCCAGAGCTTAGTCCAAGAAGTATAGTAGGTCAGGTTGTTGTAATACTCCGGAGCCATTTCCCGAATTTTCGGGAGGCGATTCCAAGGTACGGCTGGGAAATCATGATGCTCGTTGTGGTAGCCTACATTTAGAGCCACGATGTTGACCGGTCCATAATAGCTGGCGGTTTCTTGATTGGGGTTATAGGTGAAATGCTCCTGAATCCAACGGGCACCAACAGGGTGCAGACCGATGGAGAAAAAGAAAGAGAAAACAAGATAAAGCAAACCGGCCCATCCACAGAAATAGACGATAGCAATATCGTAGGCAAGGGAGAAGGCTAAATTGATGAAGGTCCATTTGCTGAACAGAGTGATAGCTTTGAGGCGCGGAGGGCGAGTGATTTGAAATACCGGAAAGAAGAGCATCCAAAAAGCTTTTCCATACCATTTGTTACCAATCAGTTTTGCTTCCCAGCGATTGGCAACATCGGCATCATATTCATAATCGCCCTGATGTGCATGGTGCTTTAAATGATACACATTGAACCCCATAGCAGCGGGAACAAGGTTGGGCATGTCGGCAAAAATAGCGGTCATCTTGTTCCATACCTTGCCGGTGAAAACCATGTTGTGAACCGAGTCATGGATGATAACATACATACAGTGGTTGGCGAAGGCGCCGATGGCATAGGCGGTCACCAAAGCCACGAGCCACCAGTATTGGAACCCGGTAGCGTATAAGTGCCCGACCCCGTAGGCGATACCGGTTTGAAGGGATAGTACGAAAACCATGATCAAAGCAGTCCATGGATTTCGGCCAATCAGTTTCCTGATTTCGGGATGTGCTTTCATGATGGCGCGTGTACGTTCCGGATGTGGCTGATCATGTTCAGCCTGATAGAAATTTTCTTGTTTCATAGGTGCGAAGATAAGACAGCAATCGGGATTAGGGAAATGATGTTTATTAGGTCGTTTTTGGCGGCTTAATACGCCAGATTCTGACCCAGCCATCTTTCCATTTCAGCCAATGAAAATCCCTTAGCTTTGGCGAGACTTTCTACCTGATCTTTCTGGATTTTGCCGATGCCGAAGTATTTGACTTCCGGGTGGGCGAAGTACCAGCCACTGACCGAAGCCGTGGGGTACATGGCGTTGGATTCCGTGAGTTTCATGCCGGTGTTTTTCTCCACGTTCAGCAGGTTCCAGATAAGTGGTTTCTCCGTATGGTCGGGACAGGCGGGGTAGCCCGGTGCGGGACGAATGCCACGATATTTTTCAGAAATCAAATCTTCATTGCTCAGGTTTTCCTCTTTGGCATATCCCCAGAATTCTTTCCGGACCCGCTGGTGTATTCTTTCTGCAAAGGCTTCGGCCAATCTATCAGCCATAGATTTGAGCATAATAGAATTATAGTCATCGTGATCTTTCTCGAACTTCTCAATCCATTTTTCGATGCCTAGTCCCGCGGTAACAGCAAATGCTCCAAAATAGTCAGTAGCTGCTTGCTGGTTGTTGCTTGCAGGTTTTATGAAATCAGCAAGACAATAGTTTGGTTGACTGCCAGATTTTTTGGTTTGCTGGCGCATTTGATGGAAGGTGGTGAGTTGTTTTCCTGCTTCGTCAAACACTTCAATAAATTCATTTTTGGAGGAGGCAGGGAAAATCCCAATCACCGCTTGTGCGGTGATCCACTTTTCAGCTATGACTTTCTTTAACAGTGATTGCGCATCGTCAAAAAGTTTCTTGGCCTCTTTACCATATTTCTCGCTTTCAAAAATACGGGGATAGCTACCACTCATTTCCCAAGTGCTGAAGAAAGGACTCCAGTCAATATATTTTGACAACTCTTCTAAGCTGTAATCATCAAATACCTTTATTCCGATGAAAGATGGCTTAGTAATTTCAGTTTTATCCCAATCAATTTTGTACTTATTGGCTCTGGCATCTTCGAGCGAAACGTATTCTATGTTGCTTTTACGGTTGGCGTGAATCTCACGCATGGCGACATATTCTTTTTTCACTTTGACGACGAAATTTGCACTCTCATCTTTGCTCAATAGACTGCTGGCAACGGTCACTGCCTTAGATGCATCGAGCACATGTACTACACTCCCATTATAGAAAGGGTCCACCTTTACAGCGGTATGAAGTTTGGAAGTAGTGGCACCGCCAATCATCAGGGGCAGCGTCATACCGATGCGTTCCATCTCTTTTGCGACGTGGACCATTTCGTCGAGTGAAGGCGTAATCAAACCGCTCAGTCCGATGATCTGGGCGTTCTCTTCGCGGGCGCGTTCCAGAATTTTATCGGCGGGAACCATGACCCCCATGTCTATAATCTCATAGTTATTGCAGGCCAATACCACACCTACAATATTTTTGCCGATGTCATGCACGTCACCTTTCACGGTGGCAAGCAAAATCTTTCCATTATTTTTTGAAGTATTACCCGTCCGCTTTTTTTCTTCTTCTAAGTACGGAAGTAGATAGGCTACCGCCTTTTTCATGACGCGGGCACTCTTCACCACTTGGGGCAAAAACATTTTTCCGCTGCCAAATAAATCACCGACGATGTTCATTCCAGCCATGAGCGGCCCTTCAATGACCTCTAAGGGTTTGGGATATTTTTGTCTCGCTTCCTCCGTATCCACATCAATGTGCTCCACTATGCCTTTTACTAAGGCATGAGCTAGGCGGTCTTCCACCGTCCCTTTGCGCCACTCTTCATCAGCCATTTCTACCTTGCCTTTTTTCTTCACGGTTTCAGCAAAGACTAACAATCGTTCGGTGGCATCCTCTCTGCGATCGAGTAGCACATCTTCCACGCGCTCCAATAAATCTTTAGGGATGTCATCATATACTTCGAGCATGGTGGGGTTTACGATGCCCATGTCCATTCCGTTTTTGATGGCATGATATAAAAAAGCCGAGTGCATGGCTTCTCGAACGGCATTGTTTCCACGGAAAGAGAAAGAAACGTTGCTCACCCCACCACTGACGTGTGCATGGGGAAGGTTTTCTTTTATCCATTTGGTGGCGCGGAAAAAGTCCATGGCATTTTGCCGATGTTCTTCTAAGCCGGTGGCCACCGGAAAAATATTTGGGTCGAAGATAATATCCTCGGGTGGGAAGCCTACTTGCTCGGTAAGGATTTTGTAAGAGCGTTCGCAGATTTTAATCCTTTTTTCGTAAGAATCTGCCTGGCCTTGTTCATCAAACGCCATCACAATTACCGCTGCGCCATAGTCATGCACTAATTTTGCCTGACGGATAAATTCCTCCTCACCACCTTTAAGAGAAATGGAATTCACGATTCCTTTTCCCTGCAAACATTTCAATCCGGCTTCGATGATGTGAAACTTAGAGCTGTCAATCATCACCGGAACTTTGGCGATGTCTGGCTCGGAGGCGCAGAGGTTGATAAATTTTTTCATGGCTTCTTCACCATCCAACATTCCTTCATCCATGTTGATGTCTATCACCTGTGCACCACCGTCCACCTGATCTTTTGCTACGGCCAATGCATCTTCATATTTATCTTCCTTGATGAGTTTCAGAAATTTGGCTGAACCGGTTACATTGGTTCGTTCGCCTACATTCATGAAGTTAGATTCTTTGGTAAGCGTCACCGGTTCCAGTCCGCTGAGTTGCATAAATTCAAAACGATGAGGTTTCTTACGCGGCGAATATTTTGCTGCTACCTGAGCAAAAGCGCGGATGTGGTCTGGAGTGGTACCGCAACATCCACCTACGACATTTACAAAGCCGCTTTTGCAAAAATCTTCAATATCTGAACCCATCGCTTCCGGTGTTTCATCATATCCTCCGAAAGCATTGGGCAAACCGGCATTGGGATAGACGCTGACCCAAGTATGCGCTACCTGTGAAAGTGATTCGAGATAGGGACGCATATCTTTGGCGCCGAGGGCACAATTTAAACCGACCGAAAACAGATTAGCATGTTTAATCGAAATCCAGAAGGCTTCGGTGGTTTGTCCGCTCAACGTTCTGCCGCTGGCATCGGTAATAGTTCCTGAAACGGAAACTGGTAACTTCGTTCCCTTCTCTTCCTGAACCTTGTTGATAGCAAACAAAGCCGCCTTGCAGTTCAGGGTATCAAAAACGGTTTCTACCAAAAGCCAGTCTACTCCGCCGTCTATTAAACCTTTCGCCTGTTCGGTATAGGCATCCACCAGTTCTTCAAAACTAATTCCACGGAAACCGGGATTGTTTACATCCGGTGAAATAGAGGCGGTCCGATTTGTTGGCCCGAAGGCTCCGGCAACGAATCGAGGCTTGGAGGGATTCCTCTTTGTAAATTCTTCTGCTACTTCTTTCGCAATTTTTGCCGATTCGTAGTTCAGCTCGTAGGCCAGCTTTTCTAATTTATAGTCTTGTTGCGCGATCCAAGTGGACGAAAAGGTATTAGTCTCAATAATATCCGCACCGGCTTCAAGATATTCAGCATGAATCTCCTTGATAATGTCCGGTCGTGTGAGGGAAAGCAAATCGTTATTTCCCCTTAAGTCATGCGAATGATCTTTAAATCGTTCGCCGCGAAAATCTTTTTCGGTCAGCGGATGTCGCTGTATCATAGTCCCCATGGCACCATCCAGTACAAGTATTCGCTTCTCAATTTCAGATGTAAGATTTGGTTTTATACTACTCATGCTTTAATGATTAAATGATCATAATGCCTATTGTGCATACTTGTCAGGAGATATAAAGAAGGTTAGTTCAGGAGAGAAATGATTCTCTTATCTAAACAGGAATTGGCACCTTTTCCCGACATAATCGGGAAGGTTGTCAAGACTTCATAGGGCCTGTCCCTCCGTCTTTCTTGATAAGCAATACATCAAAGAGCAGAGCAAATGTAGGAGAATCAGATGAGATGTCAAAATATAGCCTAGCTCCACACTAAAGGAGGGAATCATATATAGCTTCCAACTCCTGTTCTTTCTTTATTAAATCAAGATTTGCGCAAGCATGAATTCTGGCAGCCTCTCCCAATTTTTTTCTAAGCAGGTGATCCTCCATCAACCTTTTTATTGCATTGGCAAGAGCATCTACGTCCCACTCTTCGACGAGCAGGCCTGTCTTTTCATTTTCAATGACATAGGGTATTCCCGCATGATAAGTTGAGATGACAGGAAGGCCGCTGGCCATCGCTTCGACAATGGTGCCGGGGATGCCTTCCCTGAATCCTCCTGGGCCTGGAACACAGGGGTGAACAAAAATATCGGCCTCGGAAAAATATCGAGACATCTCGTCTGAAAGATATTTAACCGGACCGGCAAAGTGAACAAATTGATCAAGTCCATATTTGTTTGATAAATTCCTAAACCTTTTTTCTAAATGTCCGGATCCAACGACGTTTAACTTGAAATTTTTTATACCTGTAGCGATCATTTTTTTTAAAGCTCTAAATAGAAATATATGGCCCTTCGAATAATCAAGTCTGCCTAATAACAATAAATTAATTTGCTCTGATAACAGGTGCTCTCTTTTTATGCTCTGAAAAAAGTTGGTTGGGATTCCATGGTAGTGAATGAGGATTTTATTCTCGGGACAACCATAGTTCATTAGTTGTTCTTTCATGTAAGGACTCATAGCTAATATTTTTGTAGCATGTTGGATGGCCTGCCTGAAAAATGGATGGCCGAGCCCAAGGGGCAACGAACGGAAAAAACTAACATCGTGTCCATAAAATGAGATAACGGAAGGCAATCCCGACTTGGCCATAACATCAGCATAGATATATGCATCCGTGCCGAAGTGAAAATGTGTCAAACGGGACTTTTTTTCTTTTAAAAAATTTAAAACTTTTGCGCAGTCTACACCTCCGATCTTTTTAAAAAAGTAAAAATTGAATTGGAATCCTTTACCTTCAGAGAGGTTTAATGTTGGAAAGTTATTCCAATCAAACTCAGCGAATCCACGATTCGCTCCTGTATCTTGCTTATAAACGATTGAGGGGGCATAGCTCTGAAGATTCAATATCTGATTGGTAATAAAAGGAGTTCCTATTTGCGAGGACTTTCGTAAAAAATGAGTAACAACCATAAAGCTAATTTTTTGAATTGTCCTGCAGAAAGCGTAAGATTTCTGCGGCCAAATACGATGTGCCGTCTATTTTATCCTGTAGCAATTTTTTGCGTTTCAATTCCCACTCGTTTTTAATCCCAGGGGTAATTACTAAATTGGATATCTTAGCCAAGGCATCGTTTTCATCTTTATATTGAAAGACCATATTATATTTTCGATTTAACTCTTCCAGATAACAAAGCTGTAACGGACACACTATCACTGAGGGGGTTCCTAATACCGCTGCTTCACTGGCCATTGTGGGGCTTTCTCCAATACAAATCTCCGCAAAATGCAGGAAATGATGCATGTGCTCTATCGGTATCTTTAGCGTATGTTTTTGTAATTCTGCTGGAAGATGTCCTTCAGACGAAATGATTACCTTGCCATGAGGCAAAAGCATCTTAACTAGTTTTAATTTGCCGTCAGCAGTAAATCCTTTGTGGCCAATATCATGGATGGCATTCCACGACACAAAACGAACGATAAAAAATTTTTCCCCCTCATTAATCCCAAAGGCTTTCAACGGTTCAAAGTTTGGAGTAAAGCGGTTGGGGTGTAGATAGAAGAGCTCTTTATACGAGGCGTGTCGAACTTGTCTTCTGCCCAGGTCCTTGAGAAAGCAATCGGGAGTATAAATTCTCGTGGCAAACGGCTTAAAAAGCATGATTTCCAGCTTGGCATGGTCTGTATCTGTATATACGAAACTCGGAATTCCAGTCAAAACGCCCGCGTGAGCAATTCTGCTAGATGCTGCCCCAACCATTAAGTCCGGCTTATGCTTTAACGCCACACGGAGTACTCTCATTGCCATAACCGGAACCTTAAATGCCTTCTCCATTGAGGATTCACCATACGTACCTAAATTAATATAGGGTATGTTATATTTATTAAGGAGGTCAAGGGTTATATCCTTTTTACTAGCTGTGATGATAATTTCGACCCCATGCTTTTTGAGTTCAGCAGCCAGATTTCTGAACAAATGAAAGTAGGCGGGGTGATTGATATCTATAAGTACTTTCTTCATCTATTTATACAACCGTTCGTTATCCTGTATATCCATCCACATTGCAAATAGAAGAAATTGCATTCCGGTCAGTGTGAGAAACCCAAAACCAAGTAGTGTTATTGGATTGATAGAGATTCCCTCAATCAACCTATTTAATATTTTAATTCCTAGTGGAGTAGCTACAATCAACATTAAAAAGGAAAGATTGTAAAGTAAAAACAAAGGATGGAAATCTCTGAAAAAATACTTAATCCAAAGTCTTTTAATGAAAGACTTGAACAATAGCCAACTAACTCTTGGGATTACCTTAAAAAGTTTCATTTTACTTTCCTCCCCAACGTCATAAACGGGCTTTATCTCCACCTCACGAAGAGTACACATCGCTATATTTAATTTGACCAGCATGTCATTTGGCATTCCGTAAGAACGATAAATCTCATGCAATCTGATTGCATTTATCGCAGCCCTTGAAATGGCTGTATAGCCGGTTTGTGTATCGCTGACTCTCCAATAGCCGGAAGCTAATTTTGTCAAAATGGAGAGAATAGAATTTCCAAAAAAGCGAACTCTTGGAATTACAAGCCAAGCGCTTCGGTGAATCAGGTTGTCTTATTGGAAAGTGGCAAGTCACTGCCCTTTGATGTCCGTATATACTCCTGAACCGTATTGGATGTCTTATCCTTGCTGCAATCGTTAACCACTACAATTCTATCTACAAAATCTGGCATGGATTCAATCACCATCCCAATCTGCTTTTCTTCGTTGTATGCAGGGACTACCACTGCAATTGTCTTTCCGTTTAACATATGCTCAAAACGCTTTTTCTTTTTGTTGGCCAAATAAAGAATAAAAGCCCACGAATAGAGTAAGTAAGAAAAACATTTCTGATGCATGAGCATATCGAGTTTGAAATCTGTCGTGGCCAAAAGCTATAATAATGATCGATACCAAATGCATTAAAAACAATGTGATAATCAGCCAACTGTTAGTGTCTTGGACCTTACCTCGAATAATCTTCATGATAAACAATATGCCAATGAAATAGAAAAGGAATACCCAAATATAGTTTCGAAAAATATAGCCATGGATTTTATAAAAGAGGTGATTCAAAAACATCCATTTGTTTCGGTGTGCGCTTTGTAAATTGCAACTTGTCTCAATTTGGGAGAAGTTTTTTTGGTCACTAACAAATTCTCCAAGCATATATTTCTTTAATCCCGGCGCAGCAGTATCTACCAAAAGGCGGTTAAACAGTTTTTGTTGCGGATCATGGTACATATCATCCACGTAGATCATTTTAAATCTGTCCGGGAGGTAGGTAAAATAAAATGAAGGGTTTAATTGTGAAAATGCCGTGGCGTTTTGGTACAACAATTGAAGCCGAGATGGTGACTGTACTGGCTTTTTATAGGACAGATTTTTTTCGTCTGATATCGGCTTCTTCACCTCCTTTTTAAGCATCCTATCATAAACTAAAGCGAGGCGATAGGGGTCTGATGGTAAGAATAGACCTTTAAATACATAATTGATTGATGACCACAGTAGCAAAACAGCGACAAATGAAAACAGAAGCACCCGAATATCGGATAAACCCCTTTTTGAAATAAGGATAAAGGCTCCTATAATCGGGATAAGGATAAATATGAAAATCCCATTGGGTCGTAATAGGCCAGGAAGAAGCAACGAGAGTGTGAGGGATATAATATTTGAAGTATTAAAGTTGCGAAAGAGCAAAGCGATCCTTCCGCCAATAAAAATTAAGGTGGATGAATACAGACTTTCTGTATACAATGAGGTATTCATCCGGATGGAAAAATTATCAATGGCAAAAATGGCAAGTGCAATGGCCGCCATCCATCCGAAACCTTTTTTCAATTGGGAAAAACAAAAGATGCAATAAAGAGATACCGCAACAAAAACTACATTCTGCGCAATAACTACTACACCTGTGGTCGAAAACAAAGATTTAATAGCCCATATAAAGAATGGATACCCTACCGGTACATCAATAATAAATTTGGGTAATGGGATAATTCCATCTCTGATTAATGATGCGCCCCAAAAGTAGATGTAGGCATCTTGCTGAAATTCAGGTAGAGGGGTAAATAGGAAATAGGGGCCATATCCGATAATATAGATAGCCAAAAAGAAAAAATAAGGCAATAAACTGCTACCGCGCATAATTAGAAGAAGAAACAAAGCAAAGAAAACAATCCTTAAGTAAAACTGGTATAACTATGTCCGCCAGACATCCATGTGTAATTCTCACACTAATAATTTTTGGTATACCGATGCATACCGTTTCACCCCCTCCTCCAACGAATAATATTTAGAAGCTCCATTGCGAATGTCCCCTTCTGAGCGTTTTTCATTTAACAGGTTATCAATAACCCCACAATAACTAACGGAAGAAAATTCATTCACTGTAAAACCCGATTTGGTATCCTTGACTATTTCTTCCACGTCTCCCACATTTCCGTTACAAATATAGGGTATTCCCATTCCCATAATCTCGCCTTGCTTGGTGGGTGAAGATGCCTTTTTTGAAAATACTGGTTTGATAAAAAAGATGGCGGCTGTTGCAAGCGCGAGATAAGTGGGCACTAATGGATGCGGTGCTGAAACAAAAATAAATCTATCCGGATCAATTGCTTTGATTTTTGCTATAGACAGAATCAGTTCTTTTGGCTCATTTGTTATAAATAAAAAGCGAGCCTTGGGTTTTTGTTCCAGCAGGTACTTGAAGAAATCCAGCATTTCGTCGGGCATGTACCAAGTACCGATGCTGCCCAGATAACTCAAAATAAAATCGTCTTTCTCAATTGAAAATTGCTGACGTAATTCATTCAGCAACTTCTGGTTCACGTTTTGTTGTGAAAACTTTTCCAAATCTGCGCAACAAGGGATTACCTGTATTGGAATCGGCTGATTCTTTATCTCTTTCCAAGAATGTATTTCTTTTTTCCCAGCATCAGTCAGGCTAATAGTATAGTCTGCTTCGGCTAAAAACTGCTTTTCTTTTCGTTTGAAAAAATCATACACTCGCTTATACACCGGATTTGACAAATCCCATAAACCACCATCCACTCGTTCGTCAGCATAAAAACCACGCATATCAAAAATGAATTTCACTCTTGTTTTCTTCTTCATTTCGAGCCCTACTAATGAAGATATGTAGCTGCGACAATGAACGATTTGAAAATTCTTCTGTTTGTGTAATGCAAAGGCTTTGTTCCGCAACCTTAGTACATCATACACAGTAGAAAGTACCGATGGCCTTTTGGTATAGGAAAGCGGAATCCATTCAATATTGCTTTGCTTTAACAAGGACGAGATTTGTTCTCTGAATTTTTCAAACCGCTCTTTCTTTTCAAAACTAATGAGCGTAAACCGGTAGCCTTTTTTCGACAAGCCTTGCAAATAGGGTATCACTTGACTTTGTCCCAACGGGTCGGTCATACCGTCATAACTCATGTATAGGACTTCAACAGGCTGCATTATCTTTCATCCATTTGTGAAGTAGCAATAAAGACCATATCCGGTTATACAGAAAGTCCTCTCCCTGATTAAATCTTTTCAAGAGCTGTTTTGTGGCATCGGCATCCACCACATTTATTTCCCGAATCACATCTTCATTCAGATAATCATCTATCAAATACTTCAAATCGCTTTTTAGCCAACGCGCAAGTGGAACGGAAAAGCCCCATTTAGGCCGATCAAAAATTTCTTTAGGGACAAAATCATACAATACTTCTTTGAGCAGGTATTTCGAAATTCCATTTTGTTTCTTCAGATTTTCGGAAAGATTAAGGGCAAACTCTACCACCCGATAATCTAAAAACGGAGTCCTCGCCTCTAGGGCAAACTGCATACTGGCTATGTCCACCTTCACCAGCAAATCATCTTTCAAATAATATTTCAAATCAAAGAGCGCTTGCGATTCAGCCGCTGATAGTTGCCGACGGGTTTTAAACTGCTCTTGAAATAGCAATTCATGTCTGAAGTCAGGGTGGAGAATATTTTTCAGTTCCGCCTCGCTGAAAAAATATTGTTCCTGCGAAAATATGTGGCTCTTTTTATGTTCTGTGTTTTTATAATCAAAAACTTTTGCTACCCTTTTATAACGGTTGCCGAGCAAAGAAAGCGAAGCGCTAATGGGTTTTCTTAAAACCTTTATTAGCGGATTATCCAGACGCTTTGCCCAATCATAAGCTCCATAACCCATAAATAATTCATCGCCTCCATCACCGCTCAGAGTCATGGTAACATGCTTCCTCGCTAATTTGGAAACCAGCATAGTAGGTATTCCCGATGAGTCTGCGTATGGTTCATCATACACAGTCAGCATCCGGTCTATCATTTCTAAGGCATCGTTTTCAGTAACCATGAACTCATGATGTTCGGTACCGAGATGTTTGGAAACTTTCCTGGCATATTCGCTTTCATTGAACTTCGCTTCTTTAAAACCAATCGAGAAAGTCTTCACCGGTTGGCTAGAAATGCTTTGGGCAATGGCCGTCACCGTGCTTGAATCAATTCCTCCACTCAGAAAAGTTCCGAAAGGAACATCACTAATCATGCGATAGCGGACTGAACTAGTCAATAATTCCTTCAACTCTATTTTTGCCGAATCAAAATCCTCTTTGATTCCTTCCCTGATTCGCTCCTCCGGCTTCCAGTAACTTTTGATTTCAAGTCCCTTGCTTGTTACCGTCGCATAGCTTCCGGCCGGAAGGCGATAGATGTTTTCATAAATGGTAGAAGGCTCGGGGATGTATCCAGCATACAAAAATGTATAAACTGCTTTTTTATTCAGCCGGATATTTCTTTTTATATAATCATTGGTTAGCAAGGCTTTCATTTCCGATGCAAAAGCCAGATTCTTTCCATCAAAAAAATAGTAAAGCGGCTTCACCCCCATCCGGTCACGGAAAAGAAGAAGTTGCTGATGTATGGCATCATAAATAGCCAGTGCAAACATGCCATTCATCATTCGGGGCAGTTCTTCACGCACTTTAGAAAAGGCTTCAATAACCACTTCCGTGTCGGAGGTAGTGCGGGTTTGAATCTGAAGTTTCTCTGCTATCTCCCGATAATTATAAATCTCGCCATTGAAGGCAATAGCATAGCGTCCATCGTGAGACCAAAGCGGTTGGTTGGCAGCAGCACTCAGGTCAATGACACTCAATCGGCGATGTCCAAGCCCAATGGTTTTTTCGTCATTGATATAAAATCCTTCTGCATCTGGCCCTCGGTGGCTCAGCCGTGCCGTCATCTTTTCTAAATCTTGGCGGCTGAACTGATGAGATGGAGAATAGAAACCGGCGATGCCGCACATAGCAGTGAGAAATTAGAAATTAGAAATTAGAACCATCCTGAGTAACATCTATAAATCGAATGGATGTTTGCTCAGTGCTGCTTTAGCAAACGGATGATAGTCGCCTTTCAGTCCAATCGGTGTTTGTCGGCGGATGTCGCAGGCAATTTCAATACTGGGCAAGGCATCTTTCACCGTAT
This sequence comes from Bacteroidota bacterium, assembly GCA_016722375.1. NCBI lineage: Bacteria > Pseudomonadati > Bacteroidota > Bacteroidota bacterium. Next base: position 15,448 of record JADKJG010000008.1, read on the forward strand.
AACCATTTCCGGCAATGATTTGCTCATAACTCTTGGTATGCAGATCAGTAAAGCCATCACTGAATTCAATTTCTTTCCCTTCAAGCGTCATAGAGCGATAGGTGCGCATGTTTTTTTTCTTCGCCGCTTCGGGCAGCATATCTGCATTGATGCTTAAAAACCAGCGCACCTTGGCTTTTGAAAACTCCAGATAACCGGCTGCGCGGTCGTGGGTGTGAACATGTACTATATTTTGTTTCACCGGTCCAAAAAGCCAGCCCAGCATATCGAAAAAGTGAATACCGATATTGGTAGCTATGCCTCCGCTTTTTGTTACATCGCCTTTCCAACTGGTATAGTACCAGTTGCCACGCGAAGTGATATAGGTCAAATCAAATTCATAGATTTTATCCTTCGGGCTGTTCGCTATATCTTCTTTCAGTTGTATGATATTCGGATGCAAACGCAGTTGCAGAATGTTATTTATTTTTCTTCCTGTTTCCTTTTCTAATTCAATCAGGTTCTCTGCGTTTTTAGGAAATAATACCAACGGCTTTTCACAAATCACATCGGCATCGTTGCGTAGCCCGAACCGGATATGCGAATCGTGCAGGTAATTGGGCGAGCAGATAGAAACATAGTCCACCTTGGTTCCGTGACGACGCAACTTGTCCACGTGGCGATCAAAGCGTTCAAACTCTACAAAAAAATCGGAGGAGGGAAAATAACTGTCCATAATCCCGACGCTGTCAAAAGGGTCGTAGGCGGCCAATAAATTATTTCCGGTATCTTTTATGGCCTTGAGGTGGCGAGGAGCGATATAGCCGGAGGCTCCAATGAGTACGAAATTCTTCATGACGCAAGTATAATGAGAATGTGATGATGTGAGAATGGGAAAATTTGAGCATTCATTTACTAGTCAAAGGATATGGCGCACAAATGATAAGATATGGCTGATAACATCTGATTTTAAAGATCCTTATTGTTCCTTAGTGTCTTTATGACATTTTTGCTCCTATGAAAATACTGATGGTTTGCCTCGGAAACATTTGCCGCTCGCCTATGGCGCATGGACTATTGCAACACAAAGTTGAACAGCGCGGAATGGATTGGGAGGTGGACTCTGCCGGAACCGGCGACTGGCATCGGGGCCAACAGCCCGACCACCGCGCCATTGCCTGCATGAAAAAACATAGCATTGATATTACTTATCAAAGTGCCCGACCCATCATTTATGATGACTTCCAACAGTTTGACCTCATTTACGTAATGGATCGCAGCAATTTTGAAAATGTAGAGCGAATGGCACGAAACGAGGAAGACATGAACAAGGTGAAGCTGCTATTGAGCGAAATTTATCCCGAAGGAGCAGAAGTGCCCGACCCCTATTACGGTGGCGACGCAGGCTTTGAGAGGGTTTATCAACTGCTTGATGAAGCAACAGAAAAGATTTTGGAAAGATATTCGTGTCATACGAAAACATGAAAGGGGGCGCTGTTTAGTCACGGTGAGTGTGGCCTCCCGCTGTCCGTCGCCTTACCTCATCTTGCGGAAGTATTTATAGGGTTTAAGAGGCTGTTTAGATTTCTGTGTAAAAATGGGTATCCGGCGAGAAATACCTCTGTGTTCTCCGTGCGACATATCAGATTCATAACAAATTCGGTTGTTCAAATCCAAACAGCTTCAAGCAGGTAAAAATAAAAAAGGCGCTCCCTTTCGAGAGCGCCTAACCGAGACTAAAATGGGATTTTATTAGTCTTGAGGTAAACTGAGCCGGAGGGTAGCCACCGGACTGTAGCCCTCATATCCTGCATGGCTGAGGGTTGCCACACGGAAATAATACTTGGTGCCGGGTGTTAAATCATAAATCTTGATAGAAGATTTTTCAGATTGGTACACCATTGGCCAACCCTGTGTAGGGTTGGTACTTACCTCGATGCGATAACCGGATGATTTCTTCACCGCTTTCCATTTCAACTTCACAGAACCCTCCGCTGCGCCTTGCTTGGCTACCAGAGTTTCAGGAGAATTAAGAATGCCAATTGGACTTTTAGAATCCCGAATATCCATACCGGAGCTGAGTGCAATTTCCGGATCTCCTTTTGCTTCGCCCTCTACGTAAATCTGTAGATCGGACATCAATATATCCAGATCTGCTTCGCGCAGGTCGCGAATCTCGGTGGCTGCCGGTCCTCCGGGAAGGGCCTGCTGTGCCAGTTCGAGTGCATCTATAGCTGTGGTGATATCAGCCAAGGTGGGAGACGGTACCGCAAAGTTGGGATTGCCGTTCATGAATTCCACTACTCGGCGAGCCAGGATGATTTTTTGTGGCACGGTCAGCAGGTGAAAGCCCAGTTTGACAATAAAGGATACGATAAATACAGCAATGTGCTGGCAGACGGTACGCTTTGCGCTCCCGCCCTTTTTGTTTTTGTTCTTTTTCATTTTGTTTTTGTTTTAAAATTTGAATAAAAAATACGCAGCACCTCGTTCGTAAGCCTCCGCCTATGGCAGAATTTTATCCCTTGAAACAGGATGCTGTTTTTGTTTAGCTATCCATAAAACAGCTATTGTCATTAGCAAACATCCGACCTCCCTTGCCCGCGCCGGCTGGCAATGCAGGTAGCGCTTGGGAACCTCTTAAAACTGATCTTTTGCTTCTGAAACTGTACCCCTCCTACTGATTCAGGGTACAGCTTGAATCAGTAGGTTTTCATTGGCAAAATTGTTAGGGTGTCAGGCCCTTGCTTCCTTTTTTTACCGGGAGGCGGCGGTTTGCTTCACCCGCCTTTCGGTGGGTTTGTCTTTTTCGTTCCGAGCCTTTTTATCGGTGTTCTGAACTAAACGACAATACAAATATAAGCACCAAAATACCAAAGTCAATAGCGGAACGAAAAAATAGTTCAATCTTGCTTGTAAAGCCTTGGCAGACAAGGCAATAAAAATTATCAGCAGGGACTAAAAGGATGCCTGTTTGTATTCAGACACAGGGATATATCCTGTGCTACTTTAGTTTTTAAACAGGTCTAAGTATTCATGTAATACAAAAATCTGATTCCGCTTAAATCCGGAAATCTCTTTCAGCATTTCCAACCGCACAAAATCGTCTATCAGTTTATGGGCTGTTGTTTTATTTACCTCTAGATACCTAGCCGCATCTTTTGCATCTATCACCGGGTGTTTGTATAAAACGTTTAGCAGCAACTGGGCTGTTTTTGTCTTTTTACCCAGCCGGGTAATTTTTTCAGTTTCATATTTTTCTTTCAGCACAATGATTCTTTTGAATGTGTCAATAGAACTTTGAGCGGTTTGCCACACTCCTTCAAAAAAGAACTTCAGCCATTGGTTCAAATCATTTTTAGAACGAACGATGGTCAAATTATCGTAGTAGAGTGTCTTGTGTTTTTCAAAATAATCTGAAAGATAGAGTGCCGGTTTCAAAAGTTTTTGTTTGCTTACTAAATATAGGGTTATCAAAAGCCGCCCTATTCGTCCGTTGCCATCCAAGAACGGGTGAATGGTTTCAAATTGATAATGCAGGATGCCGGCCTTCACCAAATCCGGTACTTGGATGTGTTCATTATGTATAAATAACTCCAAATCATGCATGAGGTCGGCCAGATGTTCGTGATGTGGCGGAATAAATCCTGCGTCATTAATAGAGGCACCTCCTATCCAGTTCTGGCTTCGCCGGTATTCGCCGGGTGTTTTTTTTTCACCCCTCACCCCCTGCATCAGGATTTTATGCAGTTTCAGAATAAGCCGGTTCGAGAGAGGCAAATGATTCAACTCTTCGATGGCCCTATTAATCGCCTCAACATAATTGTGAACTTCCTGCCAATCGTCTCTTTTTTCGGGTGCCAGATTTTCTGAACGCTGCACAGCCTCTGCCAAGGTGGTTTGTGTTCCTTCTATTTTACTGCTCGTGAGGGCTTCTTTTTGGATGTGCATCCGTATGAACAAGTCCACACTGGGCACTAATTGAGAATAGGCATTCAGTTCTCCTAATTTTATATCCGCTTCGCTCAATAGCTTTTGAGTCAGGGGGTCATCGGTGACCCATACATGGTTTATCTTTTCTGGCAAAAAACTCTTGTACTGAAATTGCTGTTCATATTTTCCCGATTTGAATTTTCTGATCTCCATTTTCGCCAATTTCCCGCAAATATAAATATTTATAGTTGCAGTTATCGCACTTCCTGCAACTATGGATATTATTAGTTGTTGTTAATGTCGTAACTGCAACCAATAAGAGGTCTATTATGTTAAGGAAGTGGCGAATCTTGGGAGGGTCATAACTTTATTCTAAAATTAAAATCCCTTAAAATTGCATCATGGAATCTTTTGATGACGACTTCGACGAACAGGAGGAAGATGATACACAAGGTGAATTTTGGAAGCCCATTTATAAGCTGAGCGACGAGTTGCGGCAGCACATCAAAAAAATTTCAGTAACGCTGCAATCCATGTTGGATATAACCGGTGATGAAGATAAACTCACAAAATCTCAAATTGAAATGATGCTCTGCGACTCATGGCTGGTTGATGCCAAGCTTGCCGGAGCACGGGGTGGTGATATGTACCTGCTCTACATGGAAAATGCCTCCATCATCCGTTCACACATGCGGCAAATGCAATCTTTCACATATGGGTTGGAAATGGAGAACGAACATGGTGATGACACCGGCATCTCCCAACCATACATCCTGGTGCTGCGCGAAGAAATTGAAGCCTTCAAAGATGTTTTCCAGAAATGGGTGCAGACTTTTGAAAAGGATAAGCATGAAGATGAGTGGGGGCTGTACTAACCGATACCATCCCTCCAAGGGATGGTATCGGTGCAAAAGTGCCACCAAAAGCGTTGGCTAAATGTCTTTGATGATGTTTAAAAAGTCTTCTAATTTATATGCTCCGTCAACTGTTCGTCTTTCGTAAACCATGAAGTAACGATAATTATTTCCTGCCTTGTTTGCCCATTGTCCGCCAAGTCTTATTTTTTGTTCTGCGTCTAAGTGGTCGCCTTTGGTTTCTAATAAAATTGTCTTATCGCTTTTTGTCTGAATGATAAAGTTTGGATAATGATTTACAAAACCGTTAATTCTAAAACCTTTGCGTTCTATGTTCCTTGTCCAGAAAGCAATGTTTGTCATGTTGCCAATTTCGTTGATTACACGTTCTTCAAAACCGTTCATGCTTCCTTCTTTCTCGTAAAGCGATTTTGTTATGTCTTTGGCTGTGTCGCCCGGTGAAATGTTTTTTGGTAAAGTGAAAGATGGTTTTATGAAAACTTTGTCTGTGTCTAAATAATCCTTGAATTTTTTCTCTGCAAACTGTTCTGAAAGGGAAATTATTTTATACTTGATTTTGTCTTTATAGGTGTAATCGTGTGCTGCCAAGTCGCTGAATTGTTCGTCTTTAAAATCTTCTAAAATTCGGTTGATGTATTTTTCAATTTCCTTGTCAGGAATTGGAAACATATTGCCAATTAAATCCATTAAGCGTTTTGTGAAATTCTTTACTCTGCTGTCTTTTCTTGATGGGTCAAGAATGTAAGCCATTACACTCTCTTTTACTTCTCCGTCAAGCCTTACAAATGTTGGCGTATGTTCTTTTTTAGTTTCGTCTAAGTCAACTTTGTAGAGTTCTGCTGTAATGCTGTCAAAAGCAATGTTTGTGTCGGCTTTGCTTAATGCAAAACCATCTAAAAGATTTTCCTTTTCTAAAGGTAATTCTTCTTCTTTTTGTCCGAATAAATCGTTTGCAGGAACTTTTAAATAAAACTGTGGTAAGTTTATCTGTTCAGCTTGTTCTTTGAAAATGTCTTTGATACTATATGTTTTCACAAGCTGTTGTATTTCGTTTGGTAAAGCCGTTGTATTGTTTGCTTCCATTTCAGAAACTGTTTTTTCAAAGGCTTCATTTTGTTCTATTGCTGATTTTTCAATTTCCGAAACGGGTGTGTTTGGTAATTCAGTTTCCGAAGGAACTGAAATTCGTGAGGTATCAATGTCGGAAGTAATATCTTCTGCTGTTTCTTCGCTTGTTGGGAAAACGGTCAATTGTTGCAAAGGGTCTTGTTTCTTGGCTTCTTCCAACATGGCAGGGTCAGCCAATTTATAATCTTTGTCGCTGAAACCTGCTTTGTTCAAGCCTTTCACAATGTTGTCTAATGTGTCCAAAAATTTTGATGATGCTGTTAAAACATAACTCAAATTGAGCAAAGGAAAATTATGTTTCATTACATAAGGCTGTCGTAAAACTCTGCCTAAAATTTGTTCAACATCTACTGCTGAACTCTTGTCTGCTAATGATGCCAAGATATAAGCAAACGGACAGTCCCAACCTTCTTTTAATGCATTTATGGTAATGATGTAACGAACTTCACATGCTGCGCTCATTAAATCAATACCCTTAATTTCATTGATGTTTGCAGTCTTAATTTTGATTTGTTCAGCAGGGATTTTCAACTCAATGAGTTTTTCTTTCAGTTTCTGAACATTTGATTTTTCTTCTTCTTCGTTTAAAAAGTCTTTTCCGTTTTTGGGTTGTGCTTGAAACAGCACAATAGGGCGGATGTATTTACCGCCTTTTTTTTCTTCTGCAATGGCTTGTAGTTCTAAGCGTTTTTGAAGTTGTAAACTGCTATTGATTACCTCTGTTTTGTCTTGATGATTGTAAACAATTACAGGCAGTTTCACCATGTTTTCCTTTTTCAATTCCAAGGCATCAATAAAACTAATGATGTTGCTGTTTTTTCTTGGAGTGGCTGTAAGGTCAAGAATGAAACAAGGATTAAATTCTTTGAGCATATCCACACTTAAATCTGTTTCAGCATTGTGGCTTTCGTCAACCACTATCATAGGATTTAAGAACTGCATTACTTTCATTAACGATATTTCTTCGTCCTTGCCTAAAAGCGTTTCAAATGATTGCAATGAACCGTTTTGCTCAAATACTTTTCTTCCTTCTTTGTTGGCTGTTCTAATGCTATCAAAACTCAATACAAAAATGTTCAACTGTTCTTTTACCGAAGTAGCGTTAAATCCGCTTCCTTGCAACAGTGCAGCTTTGTCAAATACTTCAACCTTGTTGCCGAAGTGTGAATTTATTTTTTGTCGGTAAGGGTGATTGGTGTCTTTTAAGTTTTTAATGGTTTGGTCTAAAATGGTAATAGACGGAACTAACCAAACAACCGCTTTGGGTTTGTCGTAAGCAAAAGCATCAAAAATTGTTTTGATGGCGTTGCAAGCAATAAAAGTTTTACCGCCTGCGGTAGGCACTTTCACGCAAATATGTGGCACTCGTGCCACATTGTTTTTGTAGGGTTCTATGGCTGTGCCAACAAATGGAAACAAAGGAGTTTTTGGGTGCTTTGCCCAAAAATTATAAAAAGCGTCTTTCACGTCTTTGGTTTCTTGCACTTGCTCCAAAAACATTGAAAGGTCGTTTATTACTTGCTGTTGATAGGGTTTTAATTCCATTACTTGATTTCTTCGTTAAGTGTTAGCGATTGTGGAAGCATCAGCAAAAAAGGTAATGCCTTTGAATAATCAAGTGCCTCGTATTCCAACCCCAACAACCGAATATTTTTATAGTAAGTTTGGTGTTGCATATAATAGTTCTTTTCTGATTGAATGAGCCAAGCGTTCTCTCCTAATTTTTCTGCTAAAAACCATTTTTCAATCAGTCGGGAGCTTCTTCCGTTGCCATCATCAAACGGGTGAATTTTTACAAATACCAAATGCAATAGCGAAGCAAAGTAGAACACCTCCTGCACTGTCAATTTCATGTTTAATAAACTGTCAAGTTCGGTGTATAGTTTCTCTAATTCGCTTTTAACTGCAGAAGGAGCGGCTGCAACATATTCTATTCTTCCATCGGCAGTGGTTACATACATATTTCCGGTTCTTATTTCGCCCTGTCTGCCTGCTGGTAAAATATGTTTGGTTAGCATTTTTTGAATGGTCAAAATATTTTCTGCATTGCATTTTTGTTTTTTTGCAAATTGATAGGCATTATATAAGTCGTCTATTTTGCGGGTATAATCGGGTAAAAATTCTATGCCAAACCGTTTGTGCTTTACATACGAATCCAACTCAATGTTTTCTCCCTCAATCTTAGAGGAGAAAACAGCAGATACAGAAGTGTAGAAACTGAAAGTATCAATAGATAATTCGCTTTCTTCTAATTGCTCGTATTTTTTTAAAAAAGTATCGCTCATGTTTTCGCAATACGCTGCTAAAAGCTCAGTAGGCAGAATTTCAAATGTTTTTTCCATCGTTTAAAACCTTGTTATGTCTCTTGGTATTTTTTTGAAAATGATGTGATGCTTTGTCATGAAATCTATTGTTAGCAAACAGTTGTCGGCATAAATTACATACTGCTCGGCTTTGGTTTTCATGGTGGCTAAGAAAGCATGGTCTAAGGTAGTTACTTCGTCTTGTTCGTAGTTGAAGTAATACGCTGTGTCATTATGTTTGCCCAAGAAATGTTTATTGTCTTTGTGCTTTGTTTCAGTTAATGGTGTTTTGGTTTCCGTATAGTAAACGTATTGGCGGATTTTATCAACGCCTACAATTTCATTCAAATTGCCATCTTCTAAGAACATGGGTTGTCCGAGTGTGAAAAAGTTGAAATTTCCTTTTGTTGCTTCTGTTGTTCCGTAACCTTTGATAACTCTTTTTACTCTTTCGGCTGTAATTGTTTCGGCATAATCTTCCATTTCTATTAAAATGAATTTGCGATTACCGCCATCTTGTTTATTTAAGTTTAAAACAGCGTGTGCAGTTGAACCAGAACCAGCATAGCTATCAAGAATTATATCATTTGGATTAGTGGCTATTTGCAAAACTCTTTCTACTAATTGATATGGTTTTGGACTGTCAAAAACATTGCCTTCTATAATCTTATTTAACTCTTTTTTGCCTTCTTGATTATGCGATACTTCATCATACTTCCAAATTGTTTGAGGAACAACTCCGTCATTTACTTCAAATAAATATCTTTTTAATTGCGGCTTTCCATTTCCGTCTTTCCCAAAGTAAAATCTATTTTCAGCTAACATTTGCTTCGATTTTTCTTCGTTAAATCGGTAACAGCTACCTTTAGGTGGAAAATGTTCTTTACCATTATTTGGGTTCTTAATTCCAAATACCCCAGTTTCAGAAAAGGATTTTACGAGAACATTGTCAGGTCTCCATAAACCCCTTCCATCCTTATCATCATACTTATAGAATTTATTTTGTTTATTCGTTCTTGGTGCTAAATTTCGTTTCCATGAATTTTTTGATTTAGCGTAAACAACAATAAAGTCATGTGATGCGGAAAAATATTTAGCATCATTTCTTGGCGAATAATTTTTTTCCCAAATAACATTTGCCATAAAATTACCTCCACCAAAAATTTCATCACAAATCAATTTCAAGTTCGCTTGTTCGTTATCATCAATTGAAATGAAAATTGCCCCATCGTCTGCCAATAGTTTGTGTAATAGTTTCAAACGTGGATACATCATACAAAGCCATTTGTCGTGCCTTGTAAGGTCTTCGGCTTCTTTCCCTACTACTTGGCCAAGCCACTTTTTAATTTTCGGGTCGTTTACATTATCGTTATACACCCAACCTTCGTTTCCTGTGTTGTAGGGTGGGTCTATGTAAATACACTTTACTTTTCCTTCGTATTCGGGCAATAAGGCTTTTAAGGCTTCCAAGTTGTCGCCATGTATTATTTTATTTCTGCTTTTGGTTTCTTGGTCTGTTTGTGTTCCGTTGTTAAAGCCGTAGGCGTGTTCCAATACTTTAAACGGAACATCCATGTGATGATTTATGACCTTATCTTTTCCTATCCAGTGTAATGTTGGCATCTATAATTTTTAATTCGTTTTTATTGGTCGTAAAGATAATTTTTAAAACCCTGTTATTGTCAAAAGTTGCACTCAAATTGTCCATTGTCCACTGGTCGGGTGGTGGGTGGGCTTTGGGTGCGGTTGGGTAAAATTAAATGTGCTGCAAAAGCGTTGGATTGTGTGTCGGCTTGCAGCTCTTTTAATTTTACGAAGCGTTGGCATTTTTGTCGTCTGTTTTTCTGTTAGTTTGTTGTCGGTTGTGTCGTCCTTTACGCTTGCACCTAACGGAAAGAAATTTACGAAGTAATTTTTACCACAATAGTAAAAGAGAAAAAATTATTCTCGTAAATTTCTTGTTGTCTGCTGTTGAATCCGTCCAAGGAGCTCAACAGGAACAGTGGATGGGTGAACTCAATTTTCCTACAAGTACCGGAAGTTTAGCGCAAAAATATTGTCGTAAATCCCCGATTTGCGCAGTCTTTTTGTGCGGTAGTTTGCAGGTAATCATTAGAGTGCGGACGGATGTGATTTTAACTGGAACCGGTGAATCCCTCTACCAAAAACATCATTTACAGCAGAACGACAAATTGAGCGGATTTGAATGGCTCGTTTTTCTCCGCTCACTTTGCCTCACAAGCAGTCGTTACGATGCCAATCGTTTGAAAGACTTTTCTTTCACGAGTTGTCCTCGCGACTGCTTGAAAATAAAATCAGCGTATTTTCTTTGCTGCTGTAATTTCTGCACAGCTTATCCGCCATCCTTTCTGCTACACTCCTTCCGTCGGTTTTACTCCTTTGCCAACTAAAACTTCCGTTGCTTACTGGGGGTGAACCCATCAATTGCAGAGCAACATCTATTATGCGTTACTAAAGTATAATTTATAGCGTATATCCAGCCATAAAGCGACGGATATGCGCAAGTATGGGTTGCGTATATCCGTCTGCCTATCCTTATATAAAGTACGACACAGATTATTGAACACTAGACCTCTCCGCCAAAATGTCCATCCTTTTCCACCCCCAAATATCCGATACCCATTAATAAAACACACAATTTGACCGATCTGTTCATAATCCGCTTTCTAGTAAACGATTATCAACAATAATCCCCCGATAATCAATCATAATCCCCCGATTCTTAATCAATTTCCCCGGATAATTGATTAAAGAAGCCGTTAAATCAATCACATCTTCCGCTATCTTAATCAAGGTAGCCGCATTATTGATTAAGTCATTCGTTATTGTAATCACGATAGCCGCATTCTTAATCATAAGGGCCGTTATATCAATCAAAACGGCGGCATTCTTAATCATATCTTCCGATATCTTGATCAAAAGCTTTGCGTTATTAATCACATCATCCGCTATATTGATTACATCAGTTGTTTTCTTAATCACGCCTTCAGCATTATTATTTACATTGGTACTACAATTTTGTTGGCGGGTACTAATCTTTTAGAAGCGAGCGGTGGAAAGTATGTTGGAAGAATAACATGCAAAATGGGATAGCCCGCCCTGGGTGTAGGCTCTGCCTACACCCTACCAAGCATTCAGTTTATAGCTGAAGAATTCCATGCAAAAAACCCTGACCATCTCCTTCCCGTCAACACCGTCATTCAATCTGCAATTGCGTTCGACTCCTTTGGAGTCGTATGTTTATAGCATATCGTTCGCTATAAACATACGACCGCATCGCGGTCGCACTTCCTTAACTTAATGACATTGCTCTTCGGAGGGAATATATTATGAATAAAAACTAGATTTTTCACCTCCATCCATCTTGCGATTTATTAAAAACCTGTCTCCCAAGATAACTCCTTAACGTATCATCAAAAAGTAGATTAATTAGCCTATTATTTTCGCTTTTCTGTTAATTCATGGATTTTTCGCGAATACCCAGACTCATTCTGTCACAGAATGAGGCAAAACCGCGACAGAATGAGGTAAGTCCGTGACGGAATGAGGGAAGTCTGTCATGAAATTAGGGAAGTCTGCGACGGAAATAGCTAAGTCCGCCGCAGAAATACCTAAGTCCGTCGCAAAAACAGGGAAGTCCGCCACGGAAATAGGGAAGTCAGCGGCGGAAATAGCTATTTCTGTGGTAGAAATAGGCAAGTCTGTCGCAAAAATAGGAGGATTCGTTCCGGCAATAGGGAAAACTGAAGAAGTATTTGGTTTGATTTTTTGAAGGAGAGCTATTTTTGTGCGAACAAAATGAATCAGATATGAAAAAAGTAATGTTGCTATTTGCGGTTATTTTATGGGTGGGTTCTTTATCTGCCCAGACGGCTGAAATAAAGAAAAAGCCGAAAGTGGTGTTGGGTGGCGATGGCATTTATCTGCGCGATTCAATATGGAAAGTAGGAGGCTTTTTAGGAGCCACCATTAGCCAAACAGCTCTTTATCAGTGGGGGCCAGGTGGAACCAATAGTTTTGCTATTCTTTTGTCGGCCAATGCTTATGCCAATTATAAAAAGGACAAAATAGTATGGGATAATAGCCTCGATGCTAAATGGGGTTTGGTGGCCAACGGGTTGATTAGAAAATCTGGCTTGGCACGAAGGAATTTTCAGAAAAACATTGATCTGCTTTCTTTCAAATCAAATTTCGGTTATGAGATTACGAAACAATTATACGTCTCGGCGCGGTTAGGATTTGAAAGTCAGTTTACGCCGAGTTATGATTATTCGCAAACCGATACAGCCAATGGAGCCTATCGAAAGTTGACGGTTTCAAAATTTGCCGCACCGGCCATTCTAACCATAGGACCGGGCATTACTTGGAAACCTAAAGAGTGGTTTACGCTGTCTTTTTCACCGGCTACCGGAAAGATGACTTTTGTGACGAAAGATAGTCCAATGAGAAGTATGGATACGCTGCCCGATGGGAGATTTACCGACCGGTATTACAAAGACGTGGACGAAACACGTTTCGGCTTGTTGGCGGGCAAAGGTTTTATGGGAGAGTTTGGTGCCGAATTAGATATATTGTTTCAAAAAGAAGTGGTTAAAAATGTCAGCATCGAATCAAGGCTCAAGGTTTTCAGCGCTTATCTGAATCCAAATTTCAACACAACCATGCCCAAGTATTATGAGGCCGAAGACTCACTGGGCTCTATGACCATTTCTTCCTCTAACCTTCATATACCGGTGGTTCGTTGGGATAATGACCTCGTGTTTAAGGTGAATAAATTCTTGAGTGCCACTTTGTCGGCGCGCTTTGTTTATCAATATAATGCGACGGTTCCTATTGACAAACGCACGAACGGCACCGGTGCTAAGGGAGCCGATGGAGTGACGGACATAGACAAATTCGACAAATCAATTACCGCACATAGCAAGCTACAGATATTCGAGCAGTTTGGAGTGGGCTTGTCGTTCAAGTTTTAAACGGAAACAGCTTACGGCTTATCCATAGGCCCGACAGTGCGCCTAGGATGTTTGCCAACTCATCCCATAAGGAAAAATAACGGTCGTTCGTTACCGTTTCCTGAAGCACCTCTATGCTGAGTCCATATAGCGAAGCAATGAGTATGATTTTCAGGAAAGGGTTTTGATGAAGTAGCGCCAGTGTGTTCTGTTTTTTCCATCCGTAATACATCAGGGACGCCAGGATGAAATAGAAAGAGAAATGAACCAGTTTGTCGAATTGTGGGATCGCAATATGTGGCAGTCCTTTTGCTGGTGATAGACTGAGCCATAAAACAAAAGCCGCCCAAAAGATGGACGGCCAGTTGTGTTTTAAGAAGTTGATAGCGGCGGGATATATAGTGCCCTTATTGGCCGACATGCTTTTTGTAGGCTTCAACATCCATCAGCCCTGCAAGTTCTGCGGGATTGGTGATTTCAATTTTAATCATCCAACCTTTGCCGTAGGGGTCGTTGTTTACTACTTCAGGGGTATCATTTAGCGTATCATTTTTCTCCAGCACTTTTCCACTCAGGGGCATGAACAAATCGGAAACGGTTTTTACTGCCTCCACTGTTCCGAATACACCCTCTTTTTCTACAGTTGAACCCACCAATTCAATTTCTACATAGACAATATCGCCCAGTTCTTTTTGAGCAAAATCAGTTACGCCAATGGTACCGGTACTGCCTTCAACGCGCACCCATTCATGTTCTTTACTGTATTTCAAATCTGTAGGGAAATTCATGTTCTTTTAGTTTAAGTTTTATGAAGCGGCAAAAATAGAAAACCTTGGTAGTTGGAGAAGCCTGATTTGCGGGAATAGAGGTTTTTAGTTGTTGAAGTCTTATCTTCTAGTTCTCGTAGGGTTTAGATTCCGGTAGTTTTATAAGATATGGATATTATTTTTTTGAAAGGAAGTTCATCCACAAAACGACCAAGAGAAAAAACATTCCGTATGAAAACAATAGATATACACTTGAGTGCGCCAACTCAAAAAAGATCTTGGCGCAACATTCTTGTGTAGCACCGAGCGCTACCAGTCTGACTACGTTAATAGCATATATGCAGAACATCCCCACTGGGATATACCAGATTTTTTGGAGCCATTTGCCTGGATAGGCGACTATAAGACCGGCGAAAATTACCATAGGGGCAATTCCAAGGCAATGATTGGCGATATAAAAACCTTCGGTGCCGGATATGATTACATTTCGCCGATTGAAAATCAATTCATGTCCCAAAACACTTTTTAGTAAAAAAGCTGTGTGCTGTGCCATTTTTGCCGCTAGCCAGTTGTTTAATGAAATCCAGAGATCGTGAAGCACTGTACCCTCTATAGCAACTAAAAAGGAAAACCCCTTCCATAGAGCATAAATGAAGAAGAATTTTAAGAAAAAATTACCGACAGCTATGAGTTGTAGATTAGGGGTCAGTTTTTTAAGCAGTGGGGTAAACATGACGTTCTATAGGGATAGGAATATGCCTCGCCAAGTGACAACCACATAGCCCATGACTAAAATAACCGCGATTAGAAGGAAATAGTTGAACTGCTGTAATGACCTATATCGCAACACATCATCGCGCATCATTTCGAGATAATGAAGCGCTACCCAACCAATAATCAGACTGATGCTGATGAACATTAAATAGACGAAGTGCATAAAGATGTTCATCGGAAAGGTGAGGATGGTAGTTGCTACCGAACCAATAATAAAAGGAACGATGGCTATTTCTGCAAAATATTTCCGGCGCCGGGATACTTTGTTCACCTTCGAATAAGAATAGCTGAACCGGAGAAACAATTTTGGATAGTGAATCGTGAAATACAAGAAAAGCACGATGAAGGGCAAATTAAGAGCATAGACAAAGGCCGGAGGCATAAACCACCAAGCAAATACCACTGAAAAATGCTGATAGAAGGGGGAATTAAATTCATTGGCGCCCATGGTCGCGACCAGACCTTGAGATACAAAGATGGAGGAACCGATAACAAAGCACCAAACGAAGAAAAGATTCAGTACGGTGCGCACTTCTTTGATTTTTGAGAATAGATATAACATCAGTAATCCAAAAATTAGCGCAAAGAACGGATAAGTGGTAAATATTAATGTGATTTTGAATTTAGTCCATTTATTTTGGTTGAGCAGAAACCGAACTCCATAATAATATATGTTGGCATCAAACTTGAATACTTTGCCTACCAAACCCATAGCAAAATACCCCCCGTAGGTCATGATGGTGTAGGCTAAAGAAAAGCAAATTGAAGAGTTGAGTATCCTAAAGAGTTTATTATACCATTTTTCCTTGTTAGCTATATCCATTTTCAGTCCCGCAGGAAAATTTTGTGTTCAAAGATATTATTTTGAACAACTATTGCGCTGTTAGAATACAGATTTTGAAGGCCGGTACTTAGCCTTGGCGGCTATTGTTTTCGGGTCATATTTTAAGATAAGTTCGGATAAAGGAATAGTCCGTCCAGATTCTTTGACAAATTTCCGAACGATTTGCAGACCCAACCAACTTCCGATATTGCCCGGTGCTTCAGCCGGCATTCCCTGGGTGGTAGGTCCTTCGTCTAAGTATCTTTTTTGGTCCATAAAATCACTTTTATAAAGGATGTCTTTGTCGTTTAAAAACTTCCAAACCTCATAATCATTTTGTTCGCACCAGAGGGTTTGTTCCGTCGTGAATCCTACGAGCAGACTATCTGGGGCATCGGGGAATAGATAGGATAACAAGTATAACTTCTTCCCTTTTTCGACCATAGCTTCCATCAATGTGTTTTCACGAGAAGACTCGGATTTTTCCAGATATAAATTGCAAAGTGCTTCCATTGAGTTGCGCGCAATATATTCTCTACTCATTTTGTGGCGGAGATATTGATATATGCCCACACTATCATAATCCGGATTTTGCGGGCCGAGATACATCTCAAGTCCTATCGCGAGATATTTTTCATCATAGGTAAAGGCACTTAATGAAAAGCCGGAATTGACCGTTATCACTTTAGGGATACTAATGGTAGGGAAATAATACTTGAAATATTTGAGTGCCTGTGACAAATCCTTCTCTATATCTTTGGTATCGGCATAATACTTATTGATGGAATCCTGAACGCGGTGTATATAAGGGTCGGAAAGATATTTTATGATGATATCCTGTGCCACGTCGCTTGAATCCCTTTCGGGGTCTGTACCGGCGATAAACTGAGCAGTATAAAAGTGGTAAAATGCTCCGTATTTATTCTTCATCATCTGTTGGTGTGCCTCGAAATCTTGTTTCAAAAATCCCTGCAAGTCCAAATCAAAACGCAGTATGGAGACCTCTGCGTTAATTCCGGACACATCCGGTTTATCTCTTCCTTTCTTTTTATTGCAACCTTGGCATCCTGAAATACCCCATATCAATAACAAGACTGCCACTGCATATTTATAATTCATAATGGGGCGAAAATGCAAAAAAATGAAGTGTGGTTCTCTTGAAATCATTTTCTTCGCTCAGAAATTTAAACACAAACCCTATGAAAAAGTATCTGGTAGTTATCCTTTTCATTTTTACAGCCATTGAAAGTCAGGCCTTGAGTGATCGGATAAGAATGGGCTTGGCAGTTTCGCCCGGCATTGCTTGGTCGAAACCGATGGGGAAAGACTTGAACAAGGGCCGACCTCGGTTTGGAGTTAGTTATGGTTTTGTGCTCGAATATTGGTTCGCCCGAAACTATGGATTGGTCAGCGGGATAAATGGAGCTTTTGACGGTTGTAATGTCAAAGGACGGGACCAGTTTGAAATTGAGAATGGAATTCAGGTTAGAAAGATAACCGAGAAATATGGCTTTCATTATCTGGAACTTCCGGCGTACATCAAAATGAAATCCAACGACATTAAGGGAAGTAAGTTTTGTTTTTGGGGACAAGTAGGAGCTACAATCAATATTACCTTGAGCGCCCGGGCGAATTATAGCGACTCCATTCCTGACATCAATGGGAATAATATTTTGATTGAACAGGAAAAAATTCTTCGTCCCAATAACGATGTTGCTACTATCATTCCAAAATTTCATTCCAATTTCTTCGATGTTCGGCTAGGCGCAGGGGCGGGAATGGAATATCGCTTTGACGACCGCACTTCTTTTTTCGGCGGCCTTTTCTACCACAACGGCTTTATCAATAATATTATTGACCATGACGTGAAGAAAGAAGCCAATGTCATGCGCTTCTTCAGTTTAAAAGCTGGAGTATTGTTCTAATTGCTAGAAATGAAAATTGTTTTAGCCCAATTGAATTATCATGTTGGAAATTTCGATTCCAACAAGCAAAAAATTGTTTCGGCCATTCAACAAGCTGAAAGGCAGTCTGCCGATTTAATTGTATTCAGCGAGCTATGTATTAGCGGATATCCTCCACAAGATTTTCTGGAATTTGACGACTTCATCCAACAGTGTGAAAAGTCACTGAATGATATTGCACCTTATACTACAAAAGTTGCCGCACTGATAGGATGCCCGAGGAAGAACCCGGTGATCGAAGGAAAGGATTTATTTAACTCGGCTTTCTTTTTGTACGAAGGTGTGGTAAAGCAAATCGTGGACAAAACCTTACTGCCCAATTACGATATCTTTGATGAGTACCGATACTTTGAACCGGGTAATGTATTCAATGTGATTCGCTTTAAAGGGAAGAAACTGGCTGTTACCATCTGTGAAGATATCTGGAACATCGGTAATGATAATCCGCTCTATACTATTTGTCCGATGGACGAATTGATGAAACAGCAGCCCGATCTGATGATCAATCTTTCGGCCTCACCATTTAGTTATGAGCAATATGAGGACCGGATACATGTGATTCGTACTAATGCTATACGCTACCATTTGCCGATGGTTTATGTCAATCAAATAGGAGCGCAGACACAGTTGATTTTTGAAGGGGGCAGTGTGGTGATGAATGAAAAAGGAGAGGTGATGGAACAATTGGATTTCTTTAATGAAGAAGTTCATTTGGTTGATTTTCCCTTTTCTCAGAAATCAGCTATCAACATTCAGCATTCTAAGATTGCTATGATTCATGATGCACTGGTGTTAGGGATTCGTGACTATTTTAAAAAGCTTGGGTTCCAAAGGGCCATTCTGGGATTGAGCGGCGGTATTGATTCCGCGGTGGTTCTTTGCTTGGCTGCCGAAGCACTTGGCAAGGAAAATATGATGTCGCTCTTGCTGCCGTCTAGTTTTTCTACCGGACACTCGTTAGATGATGCAAAGCAGTTGTCGGAAAATCTACAAATTAAATTTGAAGTGCTGCCCATCGAGAATAATTACCAGTCTCTTCTCGGAACACTCCATCCATATTTTAAGGACCTGCCCTTTTCGGTGGCGGAAGAAAACTTGCAGGCTAGAGTTCGCGGAGTGCTGCTGATGGCCTTCAGCAACAAGTTCGGCTATATATTGCTCAATACCACCAACAAAAGCGAAGCGGCTGTGGGGTATGGCACCCTATACGGGGACATGTGCGGAGGCATCGCGGTTCTTGGTGATGTGTATAAAACTCAAGTGTACGAACTGGCGGAGTATATCAATCGTGACCAAGAAATCATTCCGCGAAATATTATAACCAAAGCGCCTTCTGCCGAATTGCGTCCTGATCAAAAAGATTCTGATTCGCTACCGGAATATCCCGTCCTCGATAGAATACTTTTGCAGTATATCGAGAAACGAAGGGGTCCCAAAGAACTTGTTGCCATGGGTTTTGATCAGGTATTGGTCAACCGTATTTTGAAACTGGTGAATAGCTCTGAATGGAAGAGAAACCAGGCGCCACCTGCCTTGCGAATTTCGCCTAAAGCATTTGGTAGCGGAAGAAGAATGCCCATGGAAGGAAAGTATCTGAGTTAAAGTTCGGGACCGCCCCAGAAGGGCTTAAAATAATTACTTTTGCCCGCCGTTTTATTGGCTAATTACTCCGAATGAAAAAAATATTTGCTGTTCTCGTATTTGCGCTCTCTGTTGTAGTAATCTTTGCACAGGATTCTACCAAAATCAAACGGGCGGCGAAAAAGGCTGAATTAGAGAAGAAGTTTCTTCGTATAGCTAAAGATCGCATTGCTGTTGATTTGCTGGGCACGAACTGGATTTATAACCCCAACTCAGCAGGCATGAACGGTTTGCGCACCAAGTGGTATTCACGGGGAATCAATTTGTATTTCTATTGGGATTTTCGTTTCAAGCGCAGCCGCGTCAGTTTTGCACCTGGCTTTGGCTACAGTGTCACGAATATTTATAGCCGACATGAACTGGTGGAAGATGATACTACGGCTGCTTTCTCCACCGTATTTAAGCCGCTGCCCGAGGCCACTTTATCAAATTATAAGGTGAATAAAGTGACCATTCAGTATATAGAGATTCCGCTCGAATTGCGTATCCGATCTAACCCGGACAAGTTCAACAACTTCTGGAAAGTAGCAATTGGGGTAAAGGGAGGTGTTCGAGTGGATGTACACACCCGACAAACCATCAAAGACCAAACGGGTAAGAAAACTTATGTTGAGCGGCGCTTTCCTGATTTCAACCTTTTCCGCTTCGGTCCTACGATTCGGGTTGGCTACAGTGTCTTTAACGTGACGGCTTATTATGGAGTCTTGAACGTTTTCAAAGGAGGGAAAGGCCCTAAGGCAAACGAATTCTCCGTCGGGATTTCGTTTAACGGATTGTAAGGGATTAATCTCTCAATCCTGAAACTAACTCATAGCTGACAATCTACAAGGACTTCTCGGTGTATGCAGTGTCTTAGACAAACAAAAAACCCTTGCCATCCGGCAAGGGTTCTGAGATAAAAAGCTTCTTAATTTATTATTCTGCTGTTTCTTTGGCAGCTACTTCTTTAGTTGTCGGAGCAGCATTTTTGCTGTTCACTTTGATAGTAACGTGATTGCTGCGTTTGCGCAAACGATAAGCACGGCCCTGTGGTGCGGGAAGAAATCTCTTCAGCATAGTTCCGGCATTCACCTGAATTTCAGAAACAATCAAATCATTGTCCTCTGGTTTTTGTCCTTCGTTTTTCTGCTCCCAGTTATTGATAGCACTCTTCAAAAGCTTTTCGAGCTTTACAGAGGCTTCCTGCTTGCTGAACTTCAAAATATTCAAAGCGTCATATACACTCTTGCCACGCACGAGGTCAGCCACGAGGCGCATCTTGCGGGTAGAGGTGGGGTTATTATTTAAATGTGCTACTGCTTCCATGTTTTCTTAATTTGAGATTGATTAGGATACTACTTTCTTGGTGGAGTGGCCTCTGAATACGCGGGTAGGAGCAAATTCTCCTAGTTTGTGTCCCACCATATTCTCGGTAACATAAACCGGAATGAATTTATTTCCGTTGTGTACTGCAAATGTATGCCCTACCATATCGGGAGACACCATGGAGGAGCGGCTCCAGGTTTTGATTACTGTCTTCTTCCCGCCTTCATTCATTTTATTGACCTTCTTTCCGAGTTTGAAAGCGATGTAAGGACCTTTCTTTATTGAACGTGCCATTTTCTATTGGTTATTTTCTATTGATGATTGATTACTTACCTCTTTTCTGCATGATGAACTGAGAAGAACTCTTCTTAGGCGCCCGAGTTTTATAACCCTTAGCCTTTATTCCTCTGCGAGAGCGAGGATGTCCTCCTGATGCACGACCTTCACCTCCTCCCATCGGGTGATCCACAGGGTTCATTGCTACCGGTCTTGTTCTTGGTCTGCGACCTAACCAGCGTTTACGCCCTGCTTTGCCGAGGCTTTGAAGATTATGGTCAGCGTTGGAAACACTGCCGATAGTGGCCACACACTGTAATAATAATTTTCTTGATTCGCCGGAAGGCAATTTGATAACGGCATAGCGTTCTTCGCGAGCTAAAAGTTGTGCAGAGCCACCGGCGCTTCTCACAATGACTCCACCTCTTCCGGGATGCAATTCAATATTGTGTATGATAGCTCCTAAAGGAATTTCTGCCAGAGGCAATGTGTTTCCTACCTCAGGGGCAACCTTTGTTCCTGAAATCACTTTCTGTCCTACCTTCAAACCATTCGGAGCCAAGATGTATCTCTTTTCGCCATCAGCATAAGCAATCAGGGCGATAAACGAGGTGCGAATTGGATCATACTCAATAGAGGTGACTGTTCCAGGAACGTCAAATTTATTTCTCTTGAAGTCAATAATTCTGTAACGCTTCTTATGGCCACCACCCATATAGCGCATGGTCATTTTACCTTCGCCGTTACGACCACCACTGCTCTTGTGCGGAGCTAAAAGGCTTTTTTCAGGTTTGTTAGTGGTGATTTCATCGAACGTTAGAAGTTCTGTGAACCTCATGCTCGGGGTGGTAGGGCGATATTTTTTAATTCCCATTTTATTCTTCTTTTAATCCTTTTTGTCTTTTCAGTGGTAGGATGTCCACTATAGTTAAAGAATACTTTTTGTTCTGCTGTTTATCGTTTATACGCTTCCGTAGAAATCAATAGCTTCTCCCTTCTTCAAGGTCACTACTGCTTTCTTATAAGAAGGCTTCATGCCAGAGGCAACACCTTGCTTTGTGAAACGAACTTTCTTTTTACCCGGATTCACCAAGGTATTTACGGCTTCTACCTGTACATTATAGGTAGTTTCAACCGCCTTCTTGATTTCCAACTTGTTGGCATCCTTCGCTACGCGGAAAACATACTTGCCTGCTTTTTCGCCGCTTTTGGTTGACTTTTCGGTTATAACCGGTCTGATTAAAATATCTATTGCCATGATGGTTGTCTCCTTACTTGATTAGTTTTTAGCGAAATTAGTTTCTATGGACTTTACTGCTCCTTCGCTCAACACCAGCTTTTTGCAGTTCATCACATCATATATGTTCAGGTTCGTTGCTTCGGTCACCTTAAGTGTAGGGATATTGCGGGCCGAAAGAATAGTATTCTTATCGGCACTATCCATTACAAACACGCTTTTCACGCCGTTCAGTTTTAATCCCTTTACTACCGCTGCAAAGTCCTTTGTTTTAGGAGCAGAAAAATTAAAATCTTCTACTATTATCAGATTGCTATCCTTCGCTTTGTAGGTCAGGGCGCTTTTTCTGGCAATGTCTTTCACCTTTTTATTCACCTTCAAAACATAGTCATGAGGTTTAGGGCCGAATGCGCGACCACCCCCTTTCAATCCGGGAGCTTTCATCGAACCGCGACGGGCACCACCGGTGCCTTTCTGGCGAAATGCTTTCTTGGTGGTACGCGATACCTCCCATTTTTCCTTGGACTTGTGCGTTCCCTGACGTTGTGCAGCCATGTAGGACTTCACACTCAGATATACCGCGTGGTCATTAGGTTCTATACCGAATATATCGTCCGAAAGATTGATTTCTCTTCCGGTTTCAGCACCGTCTTTGTTTAAAACTTTTACCTTCATTATTCAAAATTTTTAGGGAGAATCGCATCCCTTCCGAAAAAGGGAACGCAAAAATATACTTTATCAACATAGTTCCAAATAGTTAAGGATAAAAAATCAGCAGCCCACTCAGGCTTAACATTATGAAGACCCCGAAACATTACCAGCAACAGATTATCACCAAAAAGAAGAAGATATACCCTATCAATAGGGAATTGCGCCAATATTTATTGGATAATCAGCGAGAAATCAGTCTCTCAGTTAGCTATGGAGATCTCAAGCATTTTAACGGAGGAGTACCTATTCGTGACAAACGGGGTATTGATACTCTTTGGGAAGCCGCTATGTATCCGCCGCACGAGTTAAAACATATTCATGAGGGGCTGAAACAAATTTATTCTATTCTCAAGACAGGGGGCGACACCTCCGTACACAAGCACCTGCAAATAGAGCGGATAGACTACTGCACCTTTGGCAACTCTAATCCATTTCGGATTAAGGTGGTCAACAATTTCAACGACAATTACGACTACTTCTACATCAAACAGGCTGATGCCTCGCGCATCTATGGCTTAGAGTTGGAGCATATTCTGACTCCTGCCCGCATCAATTTTTTTGTGGATCAGCATACCTTGGTTGAAGAACATATAGCGGGCATTCCGGGGGATCAGTTTATTGAAGTGCATTTGAAAAATCCCGGCTTCAACCAGGTGCGCATAGCCAAAGAATTTGTCAAGTTCAATGAGCGCTGTTTCATCCGCTTGTTGGGCGATATGCGCTCCTATAATTATGTGTTTGATATCACGCCCGATTTTGAGGAAGTGCAATTCCGTATTCGCGCCATTGATTTTGACCAGCAAAGTTATGAGGGAAAGAAGAGTTTGTATCTACCCCAGTTCTTTAAAGAAAATGCCGTGTTGGTGCAGTTGACCTTAAAGTTGTTATCCCCCGAAACAATTCTTCAGTACCAAAAAGAGGAGAGAACCCTCGTTGCCCGCCGAAGTATTTCGGCTCACTACCGCCTCACAAATCTGATAGACGTGATGGACCGCGACACCATTGCCCCCATAGAAAAGGTGAAACAGTTAGCCAAAGAGCTTGCCATACATTACAAGGAGGAGTCGTTTTTGGATTGTCACTCAATGGGGGCAATAGTGCGTAACAGTTTGAGGCTGCTGACCGAAGATTTGAAGGAGAAGTAGGCTAAGACGCTACGGTAAGCCATCTCGTATGTGGCATACCATTAAGTTAAGAAACAGTAAGGTAATAGTGAGGGCTGCTTCTTTCCTTGTTTGAAGATGCTGGCTACAAAAATATATGCCGGCATTGTCTAAATGAGGGGAATCCATCTCTTCCCGGGATGATTGCAGACTCCTTTAATACCCTATTAGACGGCTTTTACACCCAACTCAAGACGAAGCGATACAAACTCGAAGTGTTTCAATGCAAACGCGAAATGTTTTGCTTCAAACGGCTTCTTTTTGTATCGAAACTGACAGAAATCGGTGTTTTTGGCCTACTTCTTGCCGAGACATTATTTGTAATGAATCCTCCATTTTGTCGTCATTTTGCTCCAAATAGTTGGATTTTGCATACAGACTCTCCTTCTTTTCCTTAAGGAAAAGAAGGAATTCCTTAAAGGAAAGTCTCTTTTCCTTAAAGGAAAATTACTTTCTCTTAATGATTGATACACGATTCCTTAAAGGAAAGCCTCCGTTCTTTAAGGAATTGCAGGAATCTCTTAAGCAAAAAGGAGATTTGCAGAAAGAATATCACTAAAACATATAGGGATTGAGCTTATCTCTTAAAGAAATGATTCAACCCCGTAAGACAATATCAATAGATTTAGGGAAAAGCAAGAGAATAGAGATGGATGGTTGGGGGGAACAGTTGAAAACGGAAAACCGCATGACTTAACTTAATGGCTTTGCCTTTATGTGTCAATCAATTCAGCGGCAGAGAAAAAACAATTTGATTTTCTAAAGGGTATTATTCTGATTGGATTTATATAGCAAACCCGGTCTCAAATTTGATCGGTATATATTTAGTTTTAAAAAATGTTATAATCTCAAATGCTGCAAATTGCTTTCTAACTTCGCACCCTGATAATGACAGCGAAACGCAATTATTTTACTGGAGATAGTCAACCGGAGTTAGGGTTTAAGCTATTTTTAAAGTACTGTTCCATTGGCCTTTTGGTGTTTTTATTTTCAGTAGGACAGCGCTCTGCGTTTGCTAATAGTAGCACTGAAGAGTCCAACATAAAGATGGATTTAGGAGTGCTTTTGTCGGGACACTCTATTAGTATCCTGAGTTCACCACTTCATCTGCCGTTTGAATCAACCCCGAATCCCCAACCTCAGTATGATCCCACTGAGAAGGATAGTGAAGATGATTTGGGTAGTGATTGTACTCTAGCTATAGGATGCCAGACACTGGAGGGGGTGTTAATCCCTCCTTCTGGAAGAATTGTATTTTCATTAGTAGTAGATTCTTTACAAAACCGATCCACGGTTCCTCTTTTCATACTCTACCATTCTTGGAAGAGTTTCCTCTCCTAATTTTCTAATTCTCCAGAGATTGTTTTACATGGTACGCTCCATGTATTTAATGATCTGTATAGTACTCTGCTATGTAGCAGAGACTGATGTTCTAATAAGTCTTTCGTCAAAACAAATCAAAAGTAAAATGAAGAGTGTCGTAATGCTCCTGAGCCTTTCAACTATGTTGGTGTTCACAAGCTGTAATAATGAAAAACATATAAAGGAAGCAGAAGCTAAATTTCTGGTTACCAGTCCGGTTCAAATGGACACGATGATTTATCAGGATTACGTGTGCCAGATTCATGCCATCAGCCACATTGAAATAAGGTCGCAGGAAAGGGGTTACCTGCAGAACGTTTACGTGGACGAAGGACAGAATGTAAAAAAGGGACAGAAGATGTTTCAAATTATGCCTTTGATATACGAGGCAGAAATGGAAAAGGCAAAGGCCAATGTAAGTTTTGCTGAGATTGAATATCAGAATACCAAGAATCTTGCTGACAGCAACATCGTGTCGAAGAATGAATTGGCATTGGGTAAAGCAACATTAGATAAAGAGAAAGCAGAGTTGGCTCTGGCTCAGGCACATTTGGCATTTACAGATATACGCGCTCCCTTCGATGGCATCATGGACCGCTTTTATCAGCGACTGGGCAGTTTAGTAGATGAAGGTGAATTGCTCACCACTCTTTCAGATAACAGCAAAATGTGGGTGTACTTCAATGTCCCCGAATCGGAATATCTGGATTACGCTTCCCGCACCGCAAAAACAGGCAAGCAGCAGGTAAAGCTGCGTATGGCCAACGGTGAAATATTTTCACGCGAGGGAACGGTAGAAACGATAGAGGCGGACTTTAACAATGAAACCGGAAACATTGCTTTCCGTGCCACTTTCTCTAATCCCGATAAAATCTTGCGACATGGAGAGACGGGCACCATACTGATGCCGACGCACCTTAAAAACGCCATCATCATTCCTCAAAAGGCAACTTTTGATATCCTAGATAAGAAGTTCGTTTATGTGCTGGATAACAACAACGTGTTGAAGTCAAAGCAAATTACGATAGCTCAGGAAATGCCCCATCTATATGTAGTTAGCTCAGGCCTCGACGTTAACGACAAAATCCTTCTAGAAGGATTAGGCAAGGTAAAAAACAATGAAAAAATAGAAACTGAGTTTGTGTCTTTTGAAAAGGCGTTATCCGACCTAAATAATTTACACGCCGAATAAGGCAAGAACCAAAAAACAAAGAAAAGATGTTTAATAAATTCATTCAAAGGCCGGTTCTTGCCATTGCCATATCTATTGGAATAGTCTTCATGGGGCTATTAGCCATCACGACACTACCGGTAGCCCAGTTCCCGCAAATCGCTCCTCCGCGAGTCACTATCTTCATTGAATTTCCGGGATCTAACGCCGATGTATTAGTTAAATCTACTTTAACTATTTTGGAAAGAGCCATCAATGGTGTTCAGGGAATGCAATACATCCTGTCGGATGCCACCAGTGCCAGCGAGGCGAGTATTGATATAGTATTTGAACCCGGAACGGACCCGACCATTGCCGCAGCCAGAGTAAAATCGAGAGTGGATCAGGTGATGACCAACCTTCCTCCCTTGGTGCAACGGGAAGGTGTTATCATCAAACCGCTGCAGCCCAGCATGCTGATGTACCTGAATCTTTACAGCACAGAAAAAGGTACGGACGAAAAATTTCTATTCAACTATGCCAACACATATATCTTGCCTGAAATCCAGCGGATCAGTGGTATGGGTATGGCCGAGGCGATTGGTAGCCGTGCTTTTGCTATTCGTGTCTGGTTAAATCCCGACAGAATGAGGGCTTATAAAATTTCGGCTGACGAAGTTTTGAAAGCAATTGACGAGCAAAGTGTACTGGCACGACCGGGAAGAGTAGGATTGAGTTCCGGGAAAACCGCACAGTCTCAGGAGTATGTTTTTACTTATAAGGGATGGTATAACACTCCGGAACAGTACCAGGAAATCATCCTCCGGGCCAATGCACAGGGAGAAATACTGAAACTTAAAGATATTGCTCAAGTAGAGGTAGGAAGTGAATTCGTTGACATCTACTCCAACAAGGATGGTTATCCGTCTGCTTCGTTGGTGCTCAAACAAAACCCGGGCAGTAATGCTAACAAGGTGATTGAGGATGTAAAAGCAAAATTGGTAGAGCTAAAGAAAGATTTTCCTGCCGGGATGAATTATGAAATCAACTACGACGTTTCAAAATTCGTGGATGCTTCCATTGAAAAAGTGCTTCATACACTATTGGAAGCTTTCATACTAGTAGCCTTGGTAGTCTTCATTTTTCTCGGCGATTGGCGATCTACCCTTATTCCCATCTTGGCTGTACCGGTATCTCTTATCGGCACGTTTGCCTTCATGCAAATGTTTGGACTGAGCATCAACCTAATCACACTGTTTGCGCTGGTTTTGGCTATTGGTATCGTTGTGGACAATGCCATTGTGGTCGTGGAAGCGGTGCACGTTAAAATGGAGGAAGAGAATTTATCTCCGTACAAAGCATCGAAAAAAGCACTGGTAGAAATAGGCGGTGCGATTATCGCCATTACCTTGGTTATGACTGCAGTTTTTGTTCCGGTAGCATTTATGTCCGGACCGGTAGGGGTATTGTACCGTCAGTTTTCGATTGCCATGGCAACTGCCATTATCCTCTCTGGAGTTGTGGCCCTCACGTTGACACCTGTTCTATGCGCCATCCTATTAAAAAACACGCATGGGCAGCCTAAAAGTAAAACACCAATCAGCATTTTTCTTGACTGGTTCAACAAAGGCTTTGGAAAAGTTACTGGAAAATATGCAGGCCTGCTCAAACTGATAGTCAACCGGAAAGTAATCACCTACGGCATATTGGTGGCTTTTGCTTTCGGGATTGTAGGCATCAATAAAATTCTTCCCGCAGGCTTTATTCCTAACGAAGATCAGGGACAGATATATGCTATTATTCAAACGCCGCCGGGAACAACTCTTGAACGGACCAATGAAATAGCAAGAAGTCTTCAACTCATTGCCAAAAAGGTGGATGGCGTTCAATCCGTAACAGCGTTGGCAGGTTTCGAAATCCTCACGGAGGGAAGAGGTTCTAATGCCGGAACCTGTTTGATAAATTTGAAAGACTGGTCGGAACGAAAACATTCAGTAAAGCAAGTCATTAAAGAGCTGGAAGAAAAAACAAAAGACCTCGCGGCCAATATTGAATACTTTGAACCACCGGCTGTACCCGGCTATGGTACGTCTGATGGTTTCTCTCTTCGCTTATTAGATAAAAACGGAGATGTAGATTATCAGGCGTTTGATAAAGTGAATAGCGACTTTGTGGCTGCGTTGAGAAAAAGAAAAGAATTGAGCGGATTGTTTGCGTTTTATTCTGCCAAGTATCCGCAATACGAAATAACCATAGATAACGAGTTGGCCATGCAAAAGGGAGTTACTATAGGAAACGCCATGGAAAACCTGAATGTCATGATTGGCAGTACCTACGAACAGGGATTTATCCGGTTCAATAATTATTATAAAGTTTACACCCAAGCCGGTCCCGAATTCAGAAAACAACCTTCAGACCTACTGAATATGTTCGTTAAAAACGACCAGGGAGAAATGGTTCCTTATTCAGCGTTTATGAAAATAACCAAGACGCAGGGCCCCAATGAAATATCTCGATACAATCTCTATATCTCTTCTCTAATTAACGGAACCCCCGCCGCTGGATACTCTTCGGGGGATGCCATTAAAGCGATACGCGAAGTGGCTAAAGAATCCTTGCCTCGCGGATATGACATTGCTTGGGAAGGCCTTTCGTATGATGAGGCACGCAGAGGAAATGAAGCGCTTTACATATTTCTGGTGGTACTGTTCTTCGTTTACTTAATTCTCGCGGCGCAGTATGAAAGTTTTCTTTTGCCGTTTGCGGTCATTCTTTCTATTCCTCCCGGAATTTTTGGCTCGTTCGTTCTATTAAAAACTATGGGATTAGCCAATGATGTTTATGCGCAGGTGGGATTGATTATGCTCACCGGATTGTTAGGTAAAAATGCGGTGCTGATCGTGGAGTTCGCTGTTCAAAAACACAGTCAGGGGGCAACGGTACTGGATGCCGCCATTGAAGGCGCACGGGTCCGATTCCGCCCTATTCTAATGACCTCATTCGCCTTTATTGCCGGCTTGATTCCATTGGTCGTTGCCACCGGTCCCGGTGCAGTCGGTAACCACACCATTGGGGCCTCTGCATTAGGCGGTATGTTGTTCGGAACTGTTTTCGGAGTCATTCTGGTACCGGGGCTTTACTACATATTTGGAAAACTGCAAGAGGGCAAACGGTTGATTAATGACGAAGACATAAATCCGCTAACCGAAGACTTTGTAGAAACACAACATCAACCAGCGGTTCCCAGAAACGTTAGAAAACTAATAGCTAAAATCTTAAGAAGAAATGAATTGTAAATTATTTATTAAACCCGCCGTGGTAGCTTTCATCCTGCTTTCAAGTGGGGGGTGTAAAATATTTAAAGCTCCGATGAGGTCTGAGAACAAATCGGTGCCCGACAGCTACTATCAATCAAAGGATACGACCAACTCGGCCAATGTCAAATGGAGGGTGTACTTTACCGATAGCAATTTAATTGCGCTGATTGATACCGCCCTGAAAAACAATCAGGAGTTGAATATTACGATGCAGGAAATTGCTATTGCCCGTAGTGAAGTCAGAGCTAAAAAAGGGGAGTACCTTCCCTATGGAAGCATCGGCCTCAATGGCGGCGTTGACCGATCAGGCAAGTACACATGGAACGGCCAGTCGGAAGAAGATTGGAAAGGAAACCATTCGAAACCAAAATACATAGGCGACTTTATGCTCGGTGTTGCTTTTTCGTGGGAGCTGGATGTTTGGAAGAAACTGCGCAACGCCAAAAATGCCGCATTGGCGCGCTACCTGGGCAGTATAGAAGGGAAGAACTTTATGGTGACCAACCTTATATCCGAAATTGCCAACTCCTATTACGAACTAGTGGCCTTAGATAACCAGTTGGTTATTATCAGTAAGAACATTGAAATTCAGCAAAACGCGCTGCAAATCGTCAGGCAACAAAAAGATGCAGCCCGGGTTACACAGTTGGCCGTCAACCGTTTTGAAGCACAATTGCTCAACACGCAAAACTTGCAGTATGAGATTCAGCAGCAAGCGGTAGAGACCGAAAACAAAATCAACTTCTTGACGGGGCGTTTTCCGAAACCTGTTTTAAGAAATGATTTGTCGTTTAACAGTCGCGTATTCGATTCTATCTCGACCGGTATTCCCAGCCAGCTATTAGAAAACCGTCCCGACATTCGGCAGGCAGAGCAGGAACTGGCCGCCGCTAAACTGGACGTCAAGGTTGCCAAAGCCAACTTCTTTCCCTCCTTCCGCATTTCCGCAGCGGTAGGTCTTCAGGCATTTAATCCTGCCGTATGGTTCCGGCCGCAGTCTATTCTCTACAATTTCTTTGCAGATATGATGGCGCCCCTGCTTAACCGAAATGCTATTAGAGCAGGCTACCTGAGTTCGAGAGCAAAACAGGTGCAGGCGGTTTATAATTACGAGCAGACTATCCTGAAAGCATACATGGAGGTAGTCAATCAGTTTTCGGGTATTGACAAATACACGAAGAGCTTTGAAACCAAGTCGAGCGAGGTGGAAATTCTGACACAATCTGTGGCCGTTTCCGACAATCTTTTCCGTTCTGCCCGGGCAGATTATATGGAAGTATTATTGACCCAACGCGAAGCACTGGAATCGAAAATGCAACTCATCGAAATCAAGAAGAAACAGTTGAATGCCGAAGTCAATATTTATAAAGCACTGGGAGGCGGTTGGAATTAAACCAACTTGCGTTCTCATTCTGCGACAATTTTTTGAACCTATTAAGCCACTAGCTACGAGCCTTGAGCCAATAGAAGCCTTGAGCTACTAGCCTTTAGCCTTGAGAGAATGCAGGCCTTGTTTTTTTCTCACGGCTAAAGGCTAGTAGCTCATAGCTCTCTCTCACTCCTTCACAAATTTCTTGTTATTGACAAAGTACATGCCGCCGGGCAGGTGGGAAACATCTCAATCACTATCACGGGCGAAGACTTTATAATGCCGTGTAGCACTGGTTTCTTGACCCATAGGGTCAAAGCCTTTGGTAGAAATATTCAGGTCATATATACAAAGCCCCATCGGGGCGACCCAAGTTTTCTATCGAACGTCCCTCTGGAACTTTAAAAGAGAGGCTGATTATTTACTACCAAACGCATAGCTCCGACGGAGCTAAAATGCACGTGCAGCAAAGGTATGGTCGTCTTCCGAACAAGGTGGTGAGACCCCTACCGGTAGGGTAAAAAAAGCCCCGCCCGATAGCTATCGGAACGGGACTTTGAGTTTAATAAACTACAAAAGTCTTAGAGACTTTTGTAGTTTGAAGTTTACGCGCAGTGGGGGCTTTCGTTGGCTTTAGCTTTGACAAATTTAGAATTTGTCAGAGTTGGATGTCGCTATTCCATCAGATACTTAACATCCTTAACAATAATCCAAGCATCTTCATCTGTAATTTCTTTATAGAATAATTTTTCATTAAAGTATCCAAACACGTTTATCTGTTTATCTGAAATCATTACTTTCCTTTGTAAAATGTAAGATTGGGGAATATATTCAAAATAATAAGTTGGACCTTTGGAAAGACCCCCAACCATTATAACTTTTTCAATATTGGAATAAACAATGTCAATCCAATTACTTGACGGACTATTATTAAAATGAGTACTGTCAAGGCCTGTCAAACGGACGCTATTATGTTTATTGAAGAAATAAAGAGTTGGGTCAACGTTAAAAACAAAAAAAGGCTGGTTTATCATATACCCGAAATATCCAGTATACGCAATTCGATATTTTGAGCTACTATTCTTAATGGGAAAATAATCTGGGTAGCTTAAATTAAATACGTTCTCAAGTTTTAGCCCATCTTTTGTAAAGTAATATTGAGCAATTAAAGAATCATTATTCTCTGAACTTGTCATCATCAATAATGTATCACCTCGGACAAAAATAGTATTGAGATAATTAAAAACATTGCCACTTCCAGGAATTGAATAATGTAATGAATATACCTTTTCAACAGTAAGGTCTAAACTTAATTGGGCTATATACGGAGCGTGATACCATCCTACATCCCCATTTGGACTTGCCTTTTCAATTAAAAACGTTAGAGGCAAATAAATTTTTTGGTTTTTAAAAATTGGCGGCATGATATTAACCCTATTACCCATTTTTGAATCTATTCGATCTGTTGCAAGAACGTTGCTTGCTTGCTCATTTGAGTCTAGCATTACACATTCTTTAATAAAAAGTTGAATGGAATCTCTTAGGAAGTTAAAGTTATATGTCTTAACTAATTTTCGTTTCTCAACATCTATACAATATGTATTTGAATTCAGGTCGTTTGTAATGTAGATGTAGCCGTCGTCTGCAAGATTAAATTTTGTTCGTTTCGTGCCAACGTATTTACTTACATCAATGGTGTCATCAATAAAAGATGAAATAATATCCACAATAGTATCACCTACTAATGAATTTTTAAAATCAGAACTCCAAAGAATTTTTTCATTTTTCAGAATAAATACCTTAGAAACTATCTCTGGGTTTAAACAAGAAAATAAACTGTCATTAATTATTACTGTATCAATAGGCGATATTTTGCCAATTTTAGTAGAGACAAATTCGGTCTTTATTCTTTTAGGCACATTTCCTAATAGGAATACTACAGGATACTTTCCATATAATTGTTGATAAGCATTCGATGCGCCTATATAACAATTAAAGCAATCGTTACCATAAATAGTAAAAACTACGGATACTGGCTTTTCTTTTCTCAGATTGAAATCTAAGCAATCTGACTGTCCATAAATTGAAAGACCAGTAACCAAAAAAAAATAAAAAAATACACTCCTCATCAGAATAGATTTTATTCAGGGTGAATAATACTTGAAATAGCTTCCAAACTTGTTAGCCCACCCATAGATCCCCTAGGAATTTTTGCATAACGAATGCACCAACTGGGACTGGGTGTACATTGGATATAATAAAACTCGCTTCCCGGTTCATGAACATAGCTGCTAAGGGTTCCATAAACTTGAATTTCTTGAGCAGGGCCATACAAACTTTTGTAATGATTATATTCAGTTTCTGTCATTGCTTGGTGATATATTGTGTTGCGGAGAGAAATATAGCTATTAGCTGATTCAGGTACAGGATTATCAGATGCTACACTAACAGAAATAGATACATACCCTGTGTCTCCAATTAAAGATAAAAAGTCAGATGGGAAATTTGCTATCTGATTAATCTTAAAACAAATTTCTTTAGAAGGTAAGCATTCAATAATAACTGTTGCATCGCCAGGTCCTGATATATTATTTAATCTGCCAGGGATATCAACAGGGGGTTGAAGCAATTCCTGCTTGACCGTCATTTAAAAATACGCCTGTTGATATAAGTGAGGTTCGTGTTGGGCACTGCTGCATAATATTACAAGCAGAATAATATGTTGTATTAATACTTGGCACGTAAACTTGTTGGACTATTTGTGACGCTCCGTCTTCTTCAAGCCCTTGTGCCTTTAATATTACAATCCCTAATAAGAATACGGAAATCAATGCTCTTGTTTTCATGTTTAATTAATTTAATTGTAAATACTATTTTGCCTACTCTATATCCCCTTTTCGGCTACCTGGGTTTTTTTTAAAAAAACCTTCCAAGTCTTTAAGACTTGGAAGGTTTCAATCCGTTACGCAATCACTGCCGAAAAAACCTGAGAGAAAGGGCCAAACTCTCCGCGAGTGTTTTTATAGCGCACGAGATAATAGGCCAGTTTGCCTACGTCTTCCATATTGTGTTCGATGGTAACGAGGTATCTGCCGGTGCTGGCTACGTGGTGAAAATCGTTCTCGGTCAAAGGTGGCAACGAAGGGGTGGTTTCGAGCACGGACGGTGGCACGGGCCGAATGGCTTTATACACCTCTACGCTCTGCACTCCTTTGGGTTTAGCATGCGAGTTAGGGTCATCGGGGTTTTGAAAACGCAGCGTGTGGCTGCGGTGAATAATCTTGGCAACAGAAACCACCGGCGCATTGGTGGGTTTGCCCGAAGGGGTTGGCTCGTGGTCAGCATCTTCGAGATGCAGAGTTGTTTTGTCGTTTTCATTCAGCAAACTTCTTGGAATGTTTGCATAAATATCTCTAAGAAGCACTTCCGCATCCACTCTCGTTTGATTTTTCTGGTTGGTGACGGTCGTGGTGTTCGTGTCCGGGTTCACGCTTCGCGGAAAAACGTCGTTCCAAGTCACAATAATACCCGACAGCGAACTTGTTTTAGAAGGGTCTATCATCAGTCGGGCTTCGTTAGAACTTAAATAAGGACTAGCGATGTTGAAATAAACGCTGAATTCAGCGTCTTTTGAAGGGAAAATACCTTGTTCCATGTTAAATTGTGGTTTTTTGGTTAAAAAATAGAGAATCGAGATGTTCTGAAAAGAGAGAATGAAGCATTCATTTTGAAGAATGAGTGATTCATTTTGAGAAATGCCGCGCCAATTTCGAAAATGGAGGCCTCCATTCCTGCTCGCGAGTTTCTCGCGAGTACTCGCGCGTTGCTCGCGAGCAGGAATGAGTGACTCATTCCTTGAAATGAGCGGCTCATTCTTGGAAATGAAGCCTCGCCAAGCAGAAATGAAAGACCCGCAAGCACTCGCGGGACTCTCGCGAGGCCTCGCGAGAGTCCCGCGACCACTCGCGAGCGACTCATTCTTTGAAATGCGAAAGCTATTTCGTGGAATAATTCAGCCGCAACAAGCAGCGAGCTACTGCATATTATAAAAGGGTATTGGGGGAGGAGGGCAGTTAAATGACCTACCTTAGCACCACGAGTAACCGGTGTTTCAGAGGGGGAAAAAGAATTTTTGTTTGTAGAAAAAACCATTTTGTGCAAATGAATTCCTTATGTATTCTACAACGAAAATAATAGATAGAGCCAAACCTCCTAATATTTGTTAAGGGGAATTCAAGGTGATTTTTGTCAGGCTTTATGTTTTAATTATTTACCCCTGCGAGATTAGATAAATGGGCAAGTATAGTTTCTGCCAGAGGTATTGGCATGACGACGGGATTTAAAAACCGCGATAGAGTAACCTTCGTAAAAAGTAGAGACCCAGTTCCGCAGGAACTGTCTTTTATTATTACCAGCGAATAATAGCGCTTGCCCACATAAAGCCGCTTCCAAAAGCTGCTAGAGCCACCAAGTCACCATCTTTGATTCTGCCTTCTTCCCAGGCTTCGCAAAGCGCGATACCTACCGAAGCGGCGGTGGTGTTTCCATATTTATGAATGTTGGAAACGATTTTATCGTCCGTCAGGTTCATTTCCTTTTTGATTGCCGCAGTGATGCGCGCATTGGCCTGATGCGGAACGACTAAGTTCAAATCAGACTCTTTCAAATTACATTCTCTCAGGCCCTCACGAATCACCTCCGGGAAAAAACGAATGGCATTCATGAACACCAATTTGCCATTCATATAGGGAAGAAATTCCCCTTTATCAATCATCTCTTTCGTGATTCTTACTTTTTTGCGCCCACCCGGATTTTCCAGATAGAGTTCTTCAGCAAACTTTCCATCACTGTGAATCTTAGTGGTGAGAATTCCTTTACCGGGTTCATCGGTTGCTTCCAAAACAGCGGCACCGGCACCATCACCAAAAATAACCGCCATGTTGCGACCTCGGTCGCTCATTTCAAATAAGTTAGACTGAACTTCGGATCCCACCACCAAAACGGTTTTATACATGCCGCTTTTGATAAACTGATCGGCCACAGATAAGCCATAAACAAAACCGCAGCACTGGGCGCGTAAATCCAAGGCTGCGATGTTTCTGAAAGGCAACTTGCGTTGCAACAACACACCGGAACCGGGAAAGTCATAATCAGGACTCAGGGTAGCCAGAATAATCAAATCAACATCTTCCGGTTTTTTGCCAGCGCGGTCTATCGCAATCTGCGAAGCGCGAGCGGCCATCTTAGACACCGAATCATCGCCTTCTTTAAAAAACCTTCTCTGTTTGATGCCCGTCCGCTCCGTAATCCAATCATCATTGGTATCAAAAAGCTTCGCCAAGTCATGGTTGGTTACTATATTTTCGGGAACATACATTCCCACTCCGGTAATTTTACTTGAGGGCATAATTAGGGCTTACTTCTGAGATAAATATGAATTCGGATCTTTAACAAACTCGTCCTTGCACTCTTTCGAGCAGAAGCCGTAAATCTTTCCTTCATAAGTGGCCGTATCAGCAATTTGACCTGCTTCTACTTTCATGCCGCAAACGAAGTCTTTGTTGGTCGCCAACGCAGTGACCGGAATATCTATCGTGGCTTCCATAGGCTTTGGAACCGTGTTGACTTGCTCATCACCAGCCTTGTTTTTCAGCGAATCGCAAGAACTCATGACCAAAAATAGGCCGGTCAGCATACAAAAAATAATTGCTTTATTCATCCGTTGTAATTTATTGAGGCGTAAAGCTAAACTATAATTGTAAATACCGTAAGCGGTTGGCATTTTCAAAATCAGGATGGAGCATATCGGAATGAAATTTATCGAATCTTTTTTGGACGATAATTCTTAATGAATCAATTCATACTAATATAGCTCCGTGATAGAGCAAAAGATACTCTTAGTTTCATGCGTTTTATATCTGGCGAGCATTTTTCTTTTTCTGGCAGGGAAGAAGAAATTATCTCTGGCAATTTTGGTGATCGCTGCTTTCCTCACCCGGTATTGGGCCGCCACATTATTTCCCTATTTGAACGATTGGGATGAGCGCTTTCATGCTTTGGTGGGAAAGAATTTGATTGCTCACCCCTGGAAACCAACGATGGTTGAGCGTCCGGTACTGCCCATTGATTTTAAAGATTGGACGGGGAATCATATTTGGGTACATAAGCAACCTTTATTTCTGTGGCAGATAGCCTTGTCTGTATTTGTTTTTGGAGTGAATGAAATGGCGGTAAGGATGCCGTCTATTGTTTTATCGTCCCTGCTTGTACTCATAACCTATCGAATTGGAAGCCTCGCATTTAATGAGCGAACCGGATATGTAGGCGGCTTACTGATAGCTACATCGTTTCCGTTAATGATGCTGGTGACGGGAGTTGAAGGAATGGATCATAACGATATCAGTTTCATGTTTTATGTTACTGCGTCAATCTGGGCTTGGTTGGAATATGAACAAAGTAAAAACATTAAATGGGTCTGGTTGATGGGTGCTTTGGCGGGGGCGGCGGTACTATGTAAATGGGTAACGGGGATGTTGGTTTTTGGAATGTTTGGCTTCGGCCACTTGTTTATTCAAAAAGATTTCTTCACTCGAAATGTATTCAAGGTCTTGTTGCAAGGGTTGCTGGTTTGCGTATTGGTGGCGCTGCCTTGGCAGATATATATTCTTCTGTCATTTCATCAGGAAGCTGTCTGGGAATATTCTTTTAGTGCGCGACATTTTTCTGAAGTCCTAGAAGATCACAAACATGCTATTTGGTATTATGTAGAACAAATTACCTCCAAGTATCAGATGCTGTTTCCCTTTATTATTGTTGGAATAGGTACTTTGGGTTTAAGGAAAGAGAAGTTCAAATTTTCATTCCCCCTATTCATTGGAGTATTAGCCGTATATATCTTTTTCTCTTTGGCCGCTACGAAATTGCCGGGATATGTGTTGATGGTGATGCCTTTAATGTATTTATTGATTGCCAGCGGATTTGTATGGGTGGTTGAATGGCTCTTTGCTCGTCTGCCGGGAAAGGTTTTTCACGCGCTACTTTTTATTCTTCTGAGCCTTGGAGCATACCAAAACCTTCGTCTTTATCATATTTTCTGGTCTTCATTGATGGATGAAAGCTACTATGGTCGCAACCGGTTAGCGAAGAAAATCAATACCGAATCGTTTAAGGCAGCAAGACTCACTTTGCCCAAGGATTATGTAATAATCTGGTGCAACGGATTCGAGCGAGTGGAATGTATGTTTTATACGGGCAACACCGCGTATAGTCCTATTGAGGAATATAAGGTTCAAGATTTACATAGTCGAGGGGTGAAACTGGCTGTCTTTAATCGAGAAGATTTGCCTGATTATATCCGCAACGATAGCTTGATTTTGAAATTGCCCTATGAAATGAAACTTCGGGTAGCTGATTAATTGTTCCGGTGCAACAATTTCATTATTTCATCCTTCATCTTCTCTATTCCGAGATTAGTAGCGGCAGAGATATACAGCACCGGAGGCAATTTAATTGACCTCTTCTTTTTCAAATCCTTCTCTATCATTTTCAATAATTCGGCATCCGCCAAATCGCATTTACTAATGGCCAGCATCCGGTCTTTCGTCAACAATTCAGGATTGAACTTTTCTAACTCTGAAAGCAGAATCTGATAATCCTTAATAATGTCCGGGCTATCTACCGGAACTAAAAATAGCAAGAGCGCGTTTCGCTCAATATGACGCAGGAATCTCAATCCTAATCCTTTACCGTCTGATGCTCCTTCAATGATTCCGGGAATATCAGCCATTACAAAGCTTTTGCCGCCTCTATAATTCACCATTCCCAGATTAGGCACAAGCGTGGTGAAAGGATAATCCGCAATTTCAGGCCGGGCATTGGATACCGCTGATATTAATGTGGACTTACCGGCATTTGGAAAGCCTACCAAGCCCACGTCTGCCAACAGTTTCAATTCCAATACTTTCCAACCTTCCTTGCTGGGTATTCCCGGCTGCGCATAGGTGGGTGCTTGACGAGTGGGAGAACGGAAATGGTGGTTGCCCCAGCCCCCTTTGCCTCCTTCCATGATGATGTATTCTTGCCCCTCTTCAGTAATTTCCACCTCTATCTGTCCAGTTTCCGCATCACGTGCTACGGTGCCAATTGGCACCTCAATAATTTTGTCTTCGCCACCTTTGCCCGAACATAGGGTGCCTTGCCCTCTATCACCGTCCTCTGCTATTATATGCTTTTGATACTTCAAATGAAGCAGCGTCCACAGTTGCTTGTTTCCGCGCAGAATGACATGTCCTCCACGGCCTCCATCACCTCCGTCCGGCCCGCCTTTGGTTATAAATTTCTCCCGGTGAAAATGCGAGGCTCCTGCACCACCTTTTCCGCTTTTGCAAAATATTTTTACGTAATCAATAAAGTTTTCGGAAGCCATAGCATTATTTAGTTTAACGAGGTTTTAGTTTAAAGTCAGATCGGAGTACCATCTATGGACTTTTAACTCGCAACTATTTCACCTTATCTATTTCTTTGGAAAGCAACGCAAATATTTCTTCGATGGTTCCCTCACCGACAATTTGTTGTAATTTATGCTGGTTCCGATAAAAAGAGACCAACGGTTCTGTTTTGTTACGGTATTCAGCCACGCGATTTCGGACAATCTCCTCATTCTGATCATCTGCTCTGCCGGACGATTGCCCTCTTTTCAGAATACGAGCAGTAAGCTCTTGCTCAGATACATATAAAGAGAGCACCAATTTAATCGGTGACTTATATTTTTTTAGCAGTTCATCCAGAGCTTCTGCCTGCTTGACCGTTCTGGGAAACCCATCGAATACAAAGCCTTTAGCCTGTTTGTTGCTACTAGTTTCGATTCAATCATTCCGATAACCACTACATCAGGCACTAACGCGCCTTTGTCCATCAGGGTCTTTGCTTCTAATCCCAGATTGGTTTGTGCGGCGATTTCAGCCCGCAACATATCTCCCGTGGAAAGATGAATCAATCCATACTGTGAAATGATGTTCTCTGCTTGCGTTCCTTTGCCGCTCCCCGGGGGGCCGAATAAAATGATATTGAGCATGTTTCAGGATTATTGGCGGCGAATATAAATAAATAGAAAATTGAACGATATCCAAATTTGCAATGTGGACTATTAAACAAAGAGAATAGGTCGCCATATATTCCTTGAATCAAAACTTCGGATGAAATTACCGGCTTGGTTGGCTAACTTTATGAACTGTAAATGATGATTAAACCAAATGCGGTATGGAACTAATTCTTTGAGAAGGAGAAGTTAATGCTTTTGTGGGTGCTAATGTCGCATTCTATGAATAGAACGATAGGTAGATAACATTATCGGTTATTAACCTAGGTATCAGATTAGTTCTCCCAAGTAATTCTAATTTCATATCGCATTTGAACACTTGTGACAGATAGAAAAATTAAAAATGAGCCAGAGACCGGTTACCGTCTGGTAGGGGTGGCTTCGGCACTCAAGGAGTACAGATTCTGTTTTCAACTGAATCAGATATTATGCTGTGATTTCCAGAAACTTAAGGATATTTCATTTGAGACTTCCGATAGCAGCCGAAATAATCTGTTTGGAGTTTTTAGGGCAGAACGTGAAACAGACGAAATTTGTTTTACGGTATTTGCAAATAAAATCCCCGGAGCATTTCTTCTGCCGGAGGTTAATAATTTTGATTTTATTGTGCGGGTGGATGGCAGATTTTCTGATGAAAAGATGAAACAAACGACCGATGACCTTCAGGCACTTCCCGACATGTTAATGGTTGCAGAAATACCACTGAAAAAAATAAAAAATCGCGAACGGCTCATCTATGAAGAAGAGAAGCCGTCACGCAAATCCTTCAAATCCCAAAAGAGTTAAGAATTTATGAAAGTACATGTCAATAAAACAAAAATAATAGCCACTTATGGACCTGCTTGCAGCGACATCATTACCATGGAGAAGATGGTAGCTGCAGGTGTGAATGTTTTTCGCTTCAACATGAGCCACGGGGTGGAATCGGTGCATCTGGAGGGCTTCAATAAGGTGCGGGTCATTAATAAAATGCACAATCTGAATATTGCTATCCTTGCCGATTTACAGGGTCCGAAGATTCGTATCGGGCAGGTACGCGACAATATGGAAGTGCTGGAAAAGGATCAACTGGTAGAAATCACTAATAAAGAATGTGTTAGTACTTTTAAAAAGATTTTTATCAGCTATGAACGGCTACCTAAAGAAGTAGAGATTGGTGATTCAATATTGATTGATGATGGGAAAATTGAATTGCGGGTGATGAAAACAAATCGTCGCAATTCCATTACTGCCAAAGTGATCAATGGTGGAAAAATTAGCAATAACAAGGGTGTTAATCTGCCTGATACAAAAACCACGGTTCCGGCTCTGACTCCTAAAGACCAAAAGGATTTAAAGTTTGCTATCAAGAATGGGGCAAACTGGATTGCGCTTTCTTTTGTGCGCTCACCACAGGATGTGCTGGATCTGAAAAAAATCATCGGCAGAAAGAATTCCTACATGAAGGTGATGGCTAAAATTGAAAAGCCGGAAGCTTTAAAAGAGTTGGATGAGATAATAAAAGTAGCAGATGGTATTATGATAGCCCGGGGAGATCTGGCGGTCGAGGTGGCTCAGGAGAAAATGCCTATGATTCAAAAAAACATCATTCTGCGCTGTATTAAATACGCCAAACCGGTAGTGGTAGCTACGCAAATGATGGATAGTATGATTGAAAACTCAAATCCTACTCGTGCAGAAATTACTGATGTAGCGAACGCAGTAATAGATGGTGCTGATGCGGTTATGTTGAGTGGTGAAACATCGGTAGGAAAACACCCGGTCAAGGTGATTCAGGTGATGGAAAAGATTCTAACCAACATCGAACACACCAATATTATCTATGATAAGGAGCAAAAAGCAC
The DNA here is from genome assembly GCA_016722375.1 of Bacteroidota bacterium. Taxonomy (NCBI): domain Bacteria; kingdom Pseudomonadati; phylum Bacteroidota; species Bacteroidota bacterium. The sequence continues at coordinate 57,438 of JADKJG010000008.1, forward strand.
ATCGGTCTTCGGATTCATTTGTCAGTGATGCTATATGCTATAATGGTGCCCGTTTAAGTTCAGAGTTGAGTGCCAAAGCGATTGTTGGCATGACTTTTAGCGGATACACCGGTTTCATGCTATCCAGTTTTCGGCCTAAGGCAGATATATACATCTTCACAGAAAATGCCGACTTGTTGAATTCGCTCAGTTTGTGTTGGGGAGTACGCGCCTTTTACTATGACAAATTTGTAGATACAGACACCTCCATACGCGATGTTATCAGGGTTCTAAAAGAAAATAATCTGGTGAAAGTAGGTGAGATTGTTGTCAATATTGGCAGTATGCCATTAGGTGCCAAGGGAAGAGCCAATATGATTAAGGTTACTCGTGTGGGTTAAATCTCACTTTCTCCAATAAATTTAAGGTCATGACTATCAGTGGTTTTACGATGGTGAAAAATGCGGCCAAACTTTATTATCCCATCAAAGCAGTCATTCAGTCAGTGTTACCTATTGTTGATGAGTTTGTTGTAGCTCTGGGAGATGGCGATCCCGACGATACTACTTTGCAGGAAATCAACTCTATTGGCTCATCAAAAATCAAAATCATTCACACCAAATGGGACATCCAATCCTTCCCGAATGGAATGGAGAATGCGCATCAGACAGACATTGCTATGAAATCCTGTACCGGTGATTGGCTTTTTTATTTGCAAGCCGACGAAGTGGTTCATGAAAAATATCTAGACACCATTTATAAGAGGTGTTCAGATTTAAAGGACGATGAGCGAGTTGAAGGACTTCTCTTTAACTATCTGCATTTCTGGGGTGATTACCAGCACTATGCCGTAGCTCATGGATGGTATCCGTATGAAATCAGAATTGTGAGAAATAAACCGGACATCCACTCTTTTGAATCTGCTCAATCTTTTCGTCGGATTCCGACATTTGATGGCAAAAGCTACCGTCAGAAAAATGGCGCCTATAAACTAAATGTCGCACCGGTAGATGCTTATATCTATCACTATGGATGGGTGCGGCCACCGCACCTGATGCAAGCAAAATCAAAGTCTTTGGAGACCATTCACAAAGGCAGTGAGTGGGTTGAGAATAAATATGGAAAGAAAAGCAAGGTGTTCGACTATGGTCCGCTTGGAAGACTGCCCGTATTTAAGGGAACACATCCCGAAGTGATGAAATCCTTTATTGAGCAATTCGACTGGGCAGGGCAACTCAATTACAAAGAGTTCCCATTGCCGAAACGTAGTCTCTTCAAACATGAAAGACTTAAATACAGGTGTCTCAACATCTTTGAACAGAATCTAATGGGAGGGAAGCAAATATTCTCTTACCAAAACTGGAACCTCATGAATGTTTAAAGCAATTGCCTATCCAGATAGGCTTAAATTTTATTTTTGCCGCTTTATAATTATTCACTAAAACAAATTCACATTCAATATGATAAACGTTGCGTTACTAAAAGAAATATGCGAATTACCCGGCGTACCCGGACATGAACAAAAAGTCCGTGAACTAATTAAGCGCGAACTCAAAGGAATAGTAGATGACATCAGCGTGGACAATATGGGCAACCTGATTGCTTTAAAGAAAGGCAAGAGCAGCGCGAAGAAGGTAATGGCTGCGGCGCACATGGATGAGATTGGCTTTATCGTTCATCATATTAATGATCAGGGGTTCCTTCATTTTCATCCACTGGGAGGTTTTGACCCAAAAACACTAACTGCACAGCGAGTGGTAGTCCATGGGAAGAAACCAATCATCGGTGTGATGGGCAGCAAGCCGGTTCACCTGATGAAGCCGGAAGAGAAAGGAAAGAACTTGCAACTCACGGATTATTTCATTGACCTTGGCATGCCCAAAAAAGAGGTGGATAAAATCGTGTCAATCGGAGATGTAGTAACCCGCGACCGCGAACTGATTGAGATGGGCGATTGCGTGAATTGTAAAAGCATTGACAACCGCGTAGCTGTTTTTATTCTAATTGAAACATTGAGAGAATTGAAAGGGAAAACGATTCCATACGATTTCTACGGGGCCTTTACGGTTCAGGAAGAGGTTGGTATTCGCGGCGCACAAGTTGCGGCTCACCATATTGACCCACATTTCAGTTTCTGTATTGATACCACCATTGCATTTGACACACCGGGGGCAAAGCCGGAGGAGTGTGTTACCAAATTAGGTGACGGCGTGGCGATTAAGGTGATGGATTCATCTGCTATATGCGACTATCGCATGGTGCGCTATATGAAAGAGCAGGCTGACAAAGCCAAAATTAAATGGCAACCGGAACTACTGCCTGCCGGAGGAACCGATACTGCCGGTATGCAGCGTATGGCTACTTACGGAACCATCGCCGGAGCCGTTTCTATTCCTACCCGCCACATTCACTCGGTGATTGAGATGGCACACAAAGGCGATATCAAAGGCAATGTGGACTTACTCAAAATTTGCATCAGCAATCTGGATAAATATAACTGGGACTTTAAATAAATCGTGGTGAACTGGACGGAAGAAAATAACGCACTGGAGAAGTCCTTCACTTTCAAAGATTTCTCTGAGGCGTTTGCATTTATGACTCGCGTTGCTTTGATTGCCGAAAAGATGGACCACCATCCCTATTGGGTGAATGTCTATAACCGCGTTGAAATCACGTTGAATACACATAGCGCCGGGAATATTGTGACGGAGAAAGACCACAAACTGGCGGCAGCCATTGATAAGCTAGTTTCCTGAATATTTTCCCCTGAAAGATTTTAATTTGCGAGGACGTATCGAAAGATACGTCCTTTGTTTTTGAAACCATCACCATGTATTCCAACGAAGAGCAAAAGCATCTTAACCAACTCACGGAGCAACTCATTAAATCCTCAGCGGATTTTTCTTTGAAGGAAATAATTGAGTCGCTGCGATATGTCATCAACTATCATGACTGGAGATATTATGTCTTGAGCGAACCTCTCATTACCGATTACGATTACGATCAGCTTTTCAAAACTTTAAAAAAACTCGAAACAGAAAACCCGGAACTCACCACTCCCGATTCTCCGACGCAGCGTGTCGCTCGGGCTTTGACCGATGAATTTCAATCAGTGAATCATCTCGTCTCGATGTTGTCGCTGGATAACTCTTACAATGTTGAAGATCTGAATGAGTTCGATAACCGGGTGAAAGGTTTGACTGGAACAACACAAGTAGAATATTGCGTAGAGCCGAAGTTTGACGGGGCGAGTATTGCTTTGGTTTACGAAAACGATTTGCTGATACGTGCTGCCACGCGCGGTGATGGAGCGGTGGGCGAAGACATCACCAACAATGCAATGGCTCTAGCTTCTATTCCTTTGTCGGCTGCTTTTTCCAAGCACGGGATTTATAAAATTGAAATACGCGGTGAAGTGATCATTCAGCGCGATGTGTTTGTGAAGATGAACGAAGAGCGCGCCAAGAGAGGAGAAAAGACTTTTCAAAATCCACGCAACACCGCCGCCGGTTCGCTGCGCATCAAAGACCCCGCCGAGGTGCGCACTCGCAACCTCGAAGCCATTTTATATCACATCAGTTTTGCGGAGGATAAGAACGGCAACAATCTCCTTGCCGGGAAATTAGAATCACATTATCACTGTATCGAGGTGCTGTATCAATGCGGATTCAAAACTCCGATACGCGAATTGAAAGTGTGCAAAGACATTTCCGAAGCGCAGGCATTTATTGAGACTTGGGATACCAAGCGCCTAGATTTTAAAATTGATACCGATGGCATGGTCATCAAGGTGAATGATTTGAAGATGCAGCAGCAATGCGGCAACACTTCGCACCATCCACGCTGGGCTATGGCCTATAAGTTTCAGGCAAAGCAGGCACAATCGAAATTGCTCCATGTAGAGTTTCAGGTGGGAAGAACCGGTGCCATCACACCGGTGGCGAAGATAGAACCGGTGCCGTTGGCGGGGGTTACCATTGCCTCTGTTTCGTTGCACAACGAAGATTTTATTCTGGAGAAAGACATACGCATCAACGACACGGTGATTGTAGAGCGCGCCGGTGAAGTGATTCCTTATATCGTGGGCGTTGTGGCTGACTTACGCGATGGAAATGAAAAGAAGATTGACTTTCCGCGTCAATGCCCTTCCTGCAATGAAGATTTAATCAAGCCGGAAGAGGAAGCTATATGGCGTTGCGACAATGCCGAGTGCCCCGCACAAGTAGAAGAGCGAATGATTCATTTTGTTTCCAAGGATGCGATGGATATTGAAGAGATAGGAGCGAAGAGCGTCATCGAGTTTATCCAAAAGGGAATCGTGAAAAAAATTGAAGACCTCTATCGCCTGCCTTATGAGGCGATTCAGACTTATGATGGCTGGGGAGAAAAATCGGTGGAGAAACTGAAGAAGGGAATTGAAGATTCTAAAGACCGTCCGCTTTGGCGATTGCTCAATGCGCTTGGTGTGCGCCATGTGGGGGTGACCACTTCCAAAGATTTGACTTCACACATCAAAAGTATTTTCGACCTCGCCAAATTGAGCCTCGAGGATTTGACGAACATAGAAGGTATTGGCCCGAAAGTAGCGCAGAGTATTCAGGACTTCTTTCATACCGATGCCAATGTAGAATTGCTTCGCTCGCTGAAAGAACTGGGCGTGAACACCGACAACCGTCCGCAAGATGCCACTGCCAAAAACAATAAACTGGAAGGCAAAACATTTCTCTTCACCGGCTCGCTGCAACAATTCAATCGCGACCGCGCCAAACAAATGGTAGAAGAAAACGGAGGCAAACTATTAAGCGGGGTGAGCGCCAACCTCAACTACCTCGTGACCGGTGCCGATGCCGGAAGCAAACTATCTAAGGCGAAGAAGATTCCTTCTATTCAGATTTTGACTGAGGAGGAGTTTTTGAAGTTGATTGAATAATTAGCTGTGAGCTATTAGATTTTAGAAATTAGATTGGGACGATACATATCCTGCCTTACTCAAATGATTGAATAAGATTGGAAGCCATTTTCATATTTGAGTTATAGCTGTCTAAATTGTCAATTTGAAAATTTTCACCATCCCAATTTTGTAAAATATTTCGGAGTTGTCCCAAGAAGGCGATCGATGAAACCGCAACGTAATGCCCTTTCACAACCTGACCAGCGCCAATCAATTCCAGCTTGCTGATAATTTTTCTAATATCATCAAACGTTCTTCCATATTCGGCGAGCAAATGATTTGTGGGCCTGTCGTTAGCTAATAATGTCAGCAATTGTTCAATATACACCTCTCGCTTATTTAAAGTCTTTCCTTGAGTCATACTTTTAATTGTTTGACTCAAAATTTCACTTTCGTCGAAATGCTTTCGATTGGATTCAGCAGCAATCTTGGATAAAAGTCTCGATTTTTTAAAGAAAAACATTAACGATCTTATCATCTAATTAAGCATGTCCTATTAAATAGTATCTAATACATCGAGGTTACACAAAATAAGAAAAATTGCAGGCCATTGTCGGTGACGTTTGCACTGCTATTGTTTTTTTAAACCTAAACGATACGCATGTATAAACTTCATTTTTCTATGATTAAATTTTTTGAAAAGCGATTGTTCCAATTGTTTCTTTTGGTTTCGTTTTTTGATCGTTGAGATACCAAGTCAGAACATCCAAAAGCCATTCATATTTTTCTTTGGCGTGGGAGTCATTTTTAGCCTCCATTAACTTAATCTGAATTTTACAAAAGTTTATACCACGACTTACGAAACCTTTATAAACCTGATCGGCATCAAGATTTTCGTAACCTATATTTAACTCCTTTTCAAAACCGGTTGGATTTAGAAAATACACCCCCTTTGTATCCATTAACAAGCTTTTGCTGATCGCCTTATTGACGAGATCACCTCGCAGCTGTAGATTATTTTTTACTTTTTCAATTAATGCTTCAGCAATTACTATCCTTGGGTAGATTGCTTTCTTAGTTTCTAACTCATAGGCATCTGCTAAGGCTGGAGAAAAAATCATTTTCTCATCAGAATAATCATCCCCAAAAGATATCCCGCCTCGGATTGGAAATTCATTATCAAGCATTATAGAAAAATAGGCGCGAGCAAACAGAATGCAGTTTGTAAAGGCATCGCCAAAGGATAATTCTGAACCCTCCTGATATGAAAATGATGCATAAAGATTGTCGGAAAATAATTTGTATGATGTATTTACTTCGAGTTTAGCCTGGTCCAGTGTATCCTTAAATAAATTAAGGGTATTTATTCCTTGATCAAGAGCCTCTATTAATTTTTTTAAGGAGTAGTCACCTTCATGGACGGAGTTATCTAAAATGCTTTTGAAACCTAAAATGTCAGCGTGAAGAACTATAGCTTTCCGTAAAGCTCCCTTTGAGCCCATATATTTCCTTTTGATTATCAATCATTCCAAAGAAACCAAAATTAAGTTCTTCACTGGATTAAACTTATAATCCTCCCCATTCGCCCCCAAATCAACGCGCTTCCACCAGCGCCAAACGCGTTTATGGCTCAGCTCAATGCGGTAATAGTAGAGATTTCGCCTTGGTTGGTGATTACCTTTCCAATATTAATATAAGAACCAGCGCCTGTTTGCCGCAGGCAGGTCAACAACCATCTGTTTATTCCTGTTGGTGAAACCAACACCAACGGGGCGAAGAAAAATTACTTCCCATCCTGATTGATTGAGCCGCTGGTTTGATTAAAACAGCGGAGGTTTTGATTAGAAAAGCGGATGGTGTGATTGATAAAGCAAATGCTGTGATTAAGATAGCGGAAGATATGATTATGAATGCCGCTCTTATGATTAAGAAAGCGGCATTCTTGATTAATATAGCGAATGCTTTAATCACTATAGCGGCTACTATGATCAAGATAGCGAAAGATGTAACCGATATAACGGCTGATTTGATTGATATAGCGGGGAAATTGATTAAGAATCGGGGGATTATTATTGATATTCGGGGGAAAATGATTGATATTCCGGGGATTATTGTTGATAATCGTTTGTGGCAAAGGTGTTTATGAGCATAGTGCCCAAATTAGATAAAATAGAAAGTAGAGAGGAGATTTGACAACTTTCAAAAAGTTCTGCATCATTTCTTCCTTGATTTTAAGAAAGGCTCTTTCGGTTTTTTCATTTGCCTTTTCGCTGATTCCGGATAAGTCAAAAATTATAATTTAGGATTTAATGGTTTTAAGAGGGTTTTGACCCTTATCATGCAATTCCCCTATTTCATCTACTGTCAAATTTGAGATTCTTTCTACTTCCATTTTCTCATTCTCATCACAATCTATATGCCCAGCAAATACCTTGTTTTGTTTTATCCAATCGAGATGCCATGAATCTTCCCAATACCTTGTGCAAATAGTGAAGTCAGTTGAATAATTTCTTTTTTCATCATAGAACAATCCATTCTCAACAAGTTCGTCAATATCAAATTCATCTGGATTCCATCTTGAAATGGAGAATATTTGATTATCCTCTTGATTGAAAGGCTCATTTTGGGTGATGTACTTTTCCCGGAACGCCTCAATTCCTCCAATATACTTGCTTGCTATCGCCTTCTTATCAACAACAAGATTTGAGGGGTGTAGGTAGATTGGCATTTAGGGAATTTATTTTTTCTACTTCTGCGCTATTCTCAGCCGTGGTTGGCGTTTAGCATTCCATAAAAATAAAATTATTGCATACTTCACCAACCATCACACCCCATTTCCCCCCCCAAATCAACGCACTTCCACCACCGCTAAGCGCGTTGATGGCTCAGCGCAATGCGTTATTGGCGGAAAGTAGCGTGCTACTGGCTAAATGTAACGCGTTAAAAATGCGGTGACAACGCGCTAACGGCTCCGCGCAACGCGCTATCGGCTGAGCTAAACGTGTTACCACAGGAGTTAAACGCACTACTGGCGGAAATCAACGCACTTGCACCAGCCGTAAGTGCGCTTAAATTGAAAATCAACGCGCTTGCCTCGGCCATAAGTGCGCTTAAATTCAAAATAAGCGCTCTTAAATCAAAAATAAGCGCGCTGAAAGGGAAAATTAGCCGATTTATCCCCGCGGGGCTTCCTTTTTCAAAACAATTAAAAGAAGAAAAGAACCTCTAAAGGAATCCTATGGACTTGCGGCAGTAAATCAAAGGCCGGCAGGTTGGGAAATTTCTCCCAATCCTCAAAAATTTTCCCTTTAGTTTCCTCCCGTAAAACAAAAACCCCTCTTTCATAGGAGAAAGAAGGGTTTATTTGTGGTGTGGGAGGGAATTGAACCCCCGACACATAGATTTTCAGTCTATTGCTCTACCAACTGAGCTACCGCACCAATTTGAGGTCGGCAAAAGTAAATATTTCCGGTTCTTTGCCAAGCTCCTACTCAGTTTGATTCGAGAATTTTTATCTGATATTTTTTATGATCCCGATTGGTCAATCGAGCTTCACGCAACCAAGGGTTCAACATTTTGATATGCTTGTACTTTAATCCATAGTTAGCGGCAAAATCAGCAATATTCAGAATGGGGGTATCCACGTCAACCACTTTGAATCTATAAGGTTGGTACAAATCCTCTGGCCTTATATAGAAACCAGCCTTCTCTGGATTAGAGAAAATAATTTTCAAGGCCAACATCCGAAATATATATCTTGAGGTTTCCTGATTAAAATACATATCGTAATAATGGTTGGTCCTTTGGTCCTTCACTCGTTCCAGCATACCCGGAATCCCAAGATTATAAGAGGCGGCGGCAAGAGTCCAATTTCCTAATTTTTCATTGGCGCTTTTCAAGTAGTTGCAAGCGGCTATAGTAGATTTCTCTATGTGATATCGTTCATCTACTTCGGAGTTCAACTCTAGATCGTAAGATTTAGCGGTGGGTTTCATAAACTGCCAATATCCGGAGGCACCCGCAGGGGACACATCTTGACGAAAGCCACTTTCTATCAAAGCGAGGTATTTGAAATCGGTGGGCACATCCTGCTCAATCAATATTTTTTCTATTTCATCAAAATGACGATTGGCCATTCGCATATTTAGCAAGGTATTGGAATGCCAATAAACATTTACGTTCAACTCCCTGTCCAGCCGCTCCTTGACCTCTGGGTCTTCCAGCGGTACTCGTTCGCCCGCAACTGCAACTCCCCTTCTATGTGTATTGGATACACCTTGTTGGATGAATCAATAACATCTGTCCATTGGATATAAGGACACTCACCTTTTGTGCGCTCAAAAATATTGACCGGTTTATTTAAACCGGCCAGATTGTTCCATAGAATTGCGGAAGAGGTGATGCCCAGTACCAAAAACAAACCGATAAATACCGGAGCACGATATTTTTTAGGGAATTCCACGTTCTATTGGTTTGCTTTTTTAAAGATGGGAACATTGGAACAGGCTTCGCCATACATCAGCGACCGGACTACCGGTGTCAGAAGGTCGGCAATTTGAACAAAAGCCGCTTCAGATATTTTTCTATCTCCACAACCTTTCACCAGGACTCTCTTATCTTGAAATAGGTTAGCATCTAATCGGATCAAATTTCGCAACAAAAAAGTTTCTGGTGCTTGAAGGGGAGCAGTTGCTGCTACATCTTTGGCAATAGAAGAAAGCGATACGCTCAAGATCATATAGGCCCACATGGGGATGATAGCATCTGAAGAACAATAAATCGCTACACACTTATCCCGGTACTCCTCCCAGTCTTTATTCTTCACCGCATTTCTGAATTCTTCTTCTCTCAATATCAAACCTCGAAACAAGAAGTCTTTCAGGTCAATACAGGCAATCTCTTCCTCCTTCGGGAAAAAGGTTTCGAGGGCTAAAGTTATCAGTGCGCTTTGGGCCACCTTATTCACTATGGGTTTCACTGCGTCCATCATGCAAAGCTAATCAATTCGTACCTGTACGAACCGTTCGGGTTGTTATAATTATTAAAGGAAATAAAAAAGCGTACCACGATATTAAAACGCGGTACGCTCCGAATAATTGTGATCTAAATAATCTTTAGAAGAAATTGAACCGATTGTCGGTCACGTTGGCTAATTTCTTTTGTACCTCTTGTGCAAACCTTGTTTTGCTCTGCAACTGTTGTTTCAATTGGAAAGCATACATACTATAGTCTTCAATTTTAGCAGGCTCTTCTACCGAAACCGGTTGAACTACAAATACACCGGAAGAACCTTCCACCGCAGAAGACATTTTGCCAACCGCTGTGTTGATCGCTACTCCAGTCACTTTAGGCTCAAACATTCCATTAATACTTGGATTGCTGAAGGAAACGTGTGAAGCGTCTGTTGCTGCTTTACCCAACTTGGCCGCCAGGTCATCTATGTTAGCCGCTTTTGCATCGGTCACTTTTTTAGAAAGCAATTCAAACTTTTTCTGTTTAATCACCTCTGCTTTAACTTGGTCGCGTACGACTTCCAAGTCTTGCAAGCCCATCGGGCGAATTTGTTCAACTAAAGCCACCACGTGCTTTCTTTCTACTGTGAAAACAGAAGACACGCTGCCTTTGGTTGTTTTGTCACCAAAAATCCACTTCACTATATCGCGCGCCGCGCCAAGCCCTTGAATGGTGAAGTCATCCTTTTTCAGGCTTTCTACGCTTTTTATATTTAGCTGTTGTCCGGCTTCTTTAAATTTCGCTTCGTTCTGATGTTCGCTGGCAAAAGTGGTGGCGTTACCATATATCGTTCTTTCCGTTTCAGGGCTAGGTATGATTTCCTTGCTCAGATAAGTCACCAATACGCCGGCCTTGGTGGGTCTATCTTCCACTACCTGAACGATATAAATCGCATTTTCTGTAGCAGCAGGAACTTTATAAGCGCGTCCTTTTGTAGCGTGATAAAAAATCAAATCGTTATACATTTTATCTTTCGCACCCTTTTTCACCCAACCGATATCGCCCCCTCTCATTTTGGAGAGCGCATCGTCCGAGTACGTCACTGCAAACAATCCTAAATCTTGCTTTAAAGAATCAATTTGTGCCAAAACGCTATCAATGAATTTGAATTTAGCAGCGGCAGCTTCCTGCGAATTGATGCCTTCAAAAGAAATTTTGATTTCGCGAACGTGCACCGAATCAGAAATCATCTTTCGATCGCTGATTTTTGCCAGCTTCAAATATTTGCCATCTACATAAGGGCCCACCAACGATTTGACCGGTAAGGTAAAGAAGGAATCCTTAACCGGTGAATTCATTTCCTCCTTATCATAATAGGCTTCATCAAAAGGTGTTTCTGAATATATTTTTGCAAATACAGAATCATCGGCAACCTTTGCCCCGTTTGCAAATTCATCCCGTTTTTCTTGCAACTCTTCTACGATTTTAGCCGTGTCGGATGAAGAGGCGACAATGTCAAACGTAACATACTGAACCTTACGAGTTTCTTCATCCACCTTAAACTTTGCAGCATGACTTTCGATATACTTCTTCATTTCGTCATCGCTCACTTTTAAATCAGCATCATTCACCTCGCTGTATGGTAACTGTACATAACGGAAATTGACGAAGCGATTCTGCTCGTTGTACATCATTTCTCCCATCCATTTAGCAACATAAAAACCTTTATTAATCAGGTTGTCATACTTGGCCTGATACTGATTCTTCTTCAACTGCTTTTCAAAATTCAGCCATTGCTCACGCACTACTCCCGGCTCTATCCCTTCACGCGGAGCATCCAACTGACTGATATACAAACGCACTCTAGCGGGATCGAATTGCCCGGTATTAGGGTCTTTGAACTGTTGGTCGTTCTTGATATACTGTGATACATTTTCTCCTGTAGCCAATTCGCCCATTTCATCTGCGGTCACGCCGATGCCCAATTTCTCATAGATTTTGTCGAAGATGGAACTGTTCACCATCTCGTTCCAAGTTTGGGTACGCAAATAATTACGCTGATCTTCGCTGATAGCCATTCCTTTCATCTGGCTCTCGAAGTTCTTTACGTTTTCATCATACTTTCTGTTGAAGTCGGTGATAGAAATCTTTTCGCCGTTCACTTTGCCCACCGTATCACTCCTGCCTTTCAACACTCCCGACTGCGAATTGGTGGCATCCATAACCAGAAACCCCACAATTGCCGCACCAATTATAAAAATCAGCAAACCCGAGTGCTGACGAATCTTACCTATAGCTGCCATGTATCTATTTTAAATTTTAATTTTCGTTTTGGTATAGTCTTTAAACTATACTGTTTTTTAAAAGGCGGGCAAATTAAATGGAAAATATCGAAAAATAGAAAGGAAAATCGGTACGGATGGATTGATGCACTTAGGAGGATGCCAAATCTAGCTCGGTTGATTGAAGGTAAAAACCGGATATCAAGATTTACGGTATAGTAATCGGCCTCATTTTTTATAGTTGCAGCCGCAGCCTTTTGGTTGAACAGATAATAGAGCGTGTCAATTGTTTGTAGCGCCCATCAAAGGACGGCGCCTATAACCAAATATGCTTCCTTCAAGATTACAGATACAGGAGGACGAAACTTTTGTTGCCAATCACTCACGCCTTCAATGTGCTTTTGGATGTGAAGGAAGAGAGAAGCTAGATTGGTCTTATTAAAGTGTTCCATAGCTCATTTCTATTCTTTAATAAGATGTACGCTGCAATAAACTATGTAAGCATTCCCCAAACAAAATGGGTAATCCATCTCATCTGAGGGTGGGGCTTGGCAGATTTAATCGTTTATATCCAGGTTTTGTACCCCTCTATAGAGGAACTGACACAAACTCAAATCATTTTGATGCAAATGGCTTCTTTTTACACCAAAACTGGCAAAAACAAGTGCTTTTAGCCTGTTTTCTAAGATGTAACGATCTATTATAAAGTTCTTGTTTTGTCGTCATTTCCCTTTGAATAGCTGGTTTTTGCGGGTATAATATCGCTCAGGCACCAATAAATTTCTATCCTGAATAGTGTTAGAAGTACTCTGAAACATAAGGACTGATTTATTGGATGGAGCGCGGGTCAGCGCCAACATATTGGTGGCGATGAATGTGTGACAACTAAATTCAGCACCGCTTTCTTTTGAGGTTTGCCCCGGCTCGCTAATATTGTAGGTCTAAAAACAAACAATGCTTATAGATTTAAGAAGCGATACAGTTACCCGTCCTACTCCGGGGATGAAAGAAGCGATGTTCACTGCCGAAGTGGGCGATGATGTTTTCGGCGAAGACCCGACAGTCAGCGCGTTGGAGCAAAAGGTAGCTATAATGTTTGGTATGGAAGCGGGTTTGTTTTGCCCTTCGGGAACTATGACCAACCAAATCGCCATCAAGGTACACACGCAACCCTTGGATGAAATCATTTGCGATCAACTCTGTCATATATACAACTATGAAACAGGCGGATGGGCTTTTCACTCCGGCGTTTCTGTTCGTTTGACGGAAGGAGAGCGGGGTATTATGACGGCAGAACAGATTGAAAAATGTATTCAAGCTGATTTCGACTGGTTACCTAACAGCCGTTTGGTAGCCATAGAAAACACGGTAAACAAAGGAGGAGGAAGCGTTTATTCAATGAAGAAAATGAAATCGGTGTCTGATTTCTGTCGCAAAAAAAATCTAGCACTTCATCTGGACGGAGCTCGTATTTTTAATGCCCTGACTGCATTAAGGCAGAAGCCAATAGCGTTGGAAGGAATGTTTGACAGCATCTCAGTATGTATGAGTAAGGGACTTGGCGCTCCGGTAGGAAGTGTTTTGTTGGGGAGCAAAGAGTTCATCCGTCGAGCAAGAAAAATCAGAAAGGTGATGGGGGGAGGTATGAGGCAGTCGGGAATTTTGGCAGCAGCTTGTGTGTATGCTTTAGATAAGCATGTTTCAGGATTAAAAGAAGACCACCGGCGTGCGAAAGAGCTTGAAAAAATATTGGGAAAATGCTCTTGGGTAAAAAGTATCCTACCGGTTGAAACAAACATTGTAATTTTTGAAGTAGCCGATTCAAAGAAAATTGCGATAGCACTTCAAAAGAAGAAGGTGCTGATACAACCGTTTTCTTCCACCCAATTGCGTATGGTGACTCATCTGGATTTTACCGATGAAATGTTATCCAATACATTGAGCATACTGAGAAAGATTTGAGGCGACCCCGAAAAGTGTTGTGGAAAAGCCCCTCAAAAAATGACAGTTAAATGACAATTCTAATTAGGTTTTTAGGATAAATCGTCCGTATATTTGTGGTCAGTCTTGAAAACGAGAAAAACAAATTGGGAATAATTATGAACAAGCTAATATCAGGAGCGCCCGGCTTTAACAACTCTTTAACATGTTTCATGAAAAAAGATATTTTTGACCGCTTTTGTCAGAGAGCAAATATCAATAGCTTATGAAAAGAATACTTACGCTGCTTGGATTTTTGGCTGGTTTTTTTGTTGCCCATGCCCAGAATGGTGAAATATCCGGAAAGATTTTAGATGAAAACGGCGAAGGGATGATTTCTGCGAAGGTGGAAATTATTGATTCGAAAGGAGAGTTTACCGGTCGGGGAGCTATTACCGATTTTGATGGTAACTATGCTTTAAAGCCACTGACTCCCGGAAGGTATAACGTTCGTGTTTCGTTTATGGGATACAAAACCTATATTCAGTCAGGAATCATCGTGAACGCGGACAAGGCTACCTTCATTGATGTTAAACTGAGCTTGGTAGGAGTAGATAAAGATGCCGTAGAAATTATCGCTTATAAAAAGCCCCTGATTGATCCGGGTAATACTTCTGGAGGTGAGGTGGTCAGTTCAGAACAGATTAAGCAGAATGCCTCTAGAAATGTTTCAGACTTAGTGGCCTCAGGTGCCGGTATTGTGCAGTCCGACCAAGGAGGAGGCATCAACATTGGTGGACAAAGAGGTGAAGGAACGCAATATTATGTGGATGGAGTAAAGGTCATCGGTTCTCCCTCCCTCCCTGCCTCTTCTATTGAGCAGATTCAAGTGATCACCGGTGGTGTGCCGGCCAAGTATGGTGATTTGACAGGAGGTATCATTAATATCACGACCAAAGGCCCATCGGGCACTTGGAATGGTGGCGCAGAATATCTCACCTCGCAGGGTTTGGATGCCGGAGGGTATAACTTGGTTAATGCCAACGTGACCGGCCCTATTTGGAAGGAAAAGAAAACCAAAAAGACGATTCTCGGTATTTTTCTTGCTGCCGAATATCTGGGACAGAAAGACGGAGACCCATCTGCTGTCGGAGTTTGGAAAATAAGACCTGATGTATTGGACTCGTTGCGGAGGTCACCACTTCAAAAGAAGTTGACGGAAACAGGTTTCAATCTGAGTTCAGACAATATCACCTATAAGGATATGTATAAGGTGAAAACAAAGGATAATGTTTACTCGCATAATTTTAAAGGAAATGCCCGTATTGATTTAAGGCCGGCGGACAATTTCACACTTTCCTTTGGCGGAACGGTTGCTCATAACCGATACCATTCTTGGGTAGAAGAATACCAACTGTTTAACACAGAAAACAATCCTTACTTCAAGGATATGAATTACCGAGTTTATGGAAGGTTCACACATACCATTCAATCCAAAACCTCCGACGATGATAAAAAGAAGGCATCGGCTTTTCAAAATGCCTATTACATGGTTCAGGTGGACTATGAAAAGTACTACCAAACTAATGGAGACGATTCGCATGGATTTAATGCCTTTGATTACGGTCATATTGGGAAATTTGAAACAAGGCGTTCACCCACTTTTGAGTTTAACACATTTGTAGATACGATTACCAATCAGAATTTTCGCGGGTTTATACAGAATGGAAACGGCGACACTGCCGTATTATTTACGCCGGGCACATTGAATCCTTTCGGAACCAGATACACTCAGCAGTATTATGAGTTGTTGGGTGCCCAGCCAGACCAAAATGGTCGTTACGAGGTGTATGGAGACAACAATGCCAACTTTACCTCCAACTTAGACCAGATTCAGGCCAATCAGGCTTTAATCAATGGAACTCGTTCCAATGTGGTCAACAATATTTGGTTCAATACCGGCAGACAATACAATGGTTTTGGCGTTGGAGCAGATAATGACCAGTACCGGGTTCGTTTAGAAGGTTCCTTTGATATTTTGAAGCCAGGATCGGCTTCCAGAAACAAACACAATTTTGAATTTGGTGTGGAGTATGAGCAACGTATTAACAGGTATTACTCCGTTTCTCCGTTGGCTTTATGGCAGAGAGCAAGAGCCTTAGCCAATAAACACCTGACAGAATTGGATAGAGCTAACCCTGTTTTAAGAATCAATGGAGTTAATTACACCTATGATGACTTAAATCGCCCTAATTTTTATGTAACTGATACTATCTTATTTAATCGCCTTTATAAGGCTTCGGATCAGGCTTTCTTTGATAAATCATTAAGAAAATCACTCCAGCTAGCTGAAAATGGAACAGATTGGATTGATGTGGATGCTTTGGATCCAAGCCAGTTGAATATCAAAATGTTCTCTCCCGAAGAGTTGTTGCAGGATGGAGCCTCTTTGGTCGGCTATCGCGGTTATGACCAATATGGAAACAAGTATAGCAAGCAGCCTTCTTGGAATGATTTCTTTACAAAGAGAAGAGCAGACGGCGAACTCGAAAGAGCAATTCCCGCCTTCCGTCCGGTATATGCCGCTGCCTATCTTTCTGACCGTTTCTATTTTAAAGATCTGACCTTTAACGTTGGTGTGCGTGTTGACCGCTTTGATGCAAACGAAAAGGTGTTGAAAGATCCATACTCTTTATATCCAATTTACACGGCTTCGGAAGTAACCCGTATCGGGAACAACGACGTTTCGCACCCGGCCAATATCGGAAGCGACTATTATGTTTATGTAGATAATACAAAAGCTCAGGAACCTGGTTATATCACCGGTTACCGGAATGGAAATACTTGGTATGATCGTTTTGGTAATGAATTGGCCAGTGGCAACTCTTTGGCTTTAGCATCGGCTACAGGAAGTATTCAGCCCTACCTCAAAGGTCAGAGTCGGGATATAAAGGACCCGAACACGTTTGATCCCAACGGGACCTTTAAGGACTATACCCCTCAGATTGTGGTGATGCCTCGCTTGCAGTTCTCATTTAACTTGACAGACAAGGCTTTATTCTTTGCACACTATGATGTTCTTTCACAAAGACCTACCGGACAGGTAATCACGGATCCTACCCAATGGCTTTACTTCGAAAACTCTGTAGGAGGAGTTTTCAATAACGCAGGACTAAAACCTGTCAAAACCATTGATTTTGAGTTAGGGTTTAAACAGGTGGTGAGCAAAACCTCAGCGGTTACTATCTCGGCAGTTTATCGTGAATTTAGAGATTTGATTCAGGTGCGCAAGATTATAAATGCCTATCCTAAAGATTATATAACTTTTGACAATATTGATTTTGGAACCTATAAGGCCATAAAACTGGATTTCGATATGCGCCGTACCGGCAACTTCACCTTGAAAGCAAATTACACGCTATCTTTTGCTGAGGGTACAGGTTCAGATGCCGGAACTCAGTTTAATATTATCAACGGAGGCCAACCAAATTTCCGCTCCATCAACTATTTAAACTTCGACGCTCGTCATGTAATCAATGCCACCGCCGCTTATAGCTACGGTTCCGGGAAAGATTATAATGGCCCTGTGATTAAAAACTCTCAGATTCTTTCTAATTCCGGAATAAGTTTACAGGTAGCCGGTCGTTCAGGAACTCCTTACACCGCCCAACAAAATGCCACCCCTAATGCACTGCAAGGTCAGCCGGGCAGACCAATTTCTGAAGGAACCATTAACGGCTCTCGATTACCTTGGTACTTCCGTTTGAATCTCAAGGTCTGGAAGGATTTCTCTTTCCGCGTGGGTAATAAGGAGACTAAGAAGAGCGACAAACGCGAACTGTCTTTTCAAGTGTATGTGCAAATTCAGAACCTTTTGGATAGTAGAAATGTGGTAGGACTATATCGTTATACGGGCACCCCAAATGATGATGGTTATCTGAGCGATCCAGCAAGTTCGCCTACCATTCAGGCTGCCTTAAATCCTCAGGCATTTAAAGATCAGTATGCAGCCTATATCAACAGACCAAGCAATTACAGCGTTCCGAGAAGAATTTTCCTCGGAGGATTATTTAGTTTTTAAATAGAGCACAACCAAAGAACCATAAATTAGTTATCAAAAATCAAGAGTATGAAAAAGGAATTTTTTAAAACGGCACTTTGGGCTGTTCTCATTTTGGTGAGTGTTGCCTCTCAGGCAAGAGAGGAGTTTAATAAGCCTAAAAAAACAAACTCCAGATCAACTTTTAAAACAGAAGCCGGAGATTGTACCGCTTCTATTGCTCAGTTTGATATGGACATTAATAACGTTCGGACGAGACTTTTAACCGGAGGAGATGCTTGGTGGGACGTCAGTAGTTTGCCTAAGTATGAGGTTCCCAAAGGCTCTGATTTACATGCAATTTTTGCCGGTTCGATATGGATTACCGGATTGGATGATGGTAACAATTTAAAATGTGCCGCCGTTCGCTATCGCCAAAATGGAAATGATTTCTGGCCTGGCCCTTTAGATAATTCGGCCTCTACAGATCGTGCTACATGCAGCCGCTTTGACCGCCATTTCAATGTGTATGGAAGAGATATTGCTGCGGCACAAACCGCCTTCCTTCAAAAGGGTTCGGCTACTACTTTAGCAGATATACCTCGCGGGCTTTTAGGTTGGCCGGCAAAAGGGAATCAATATCTGGCAACAGATCCTACGCTTGTGGGACAAACTTTTAACATTAACGAGAATCTGGCCCCGTTTAAAGATGCGGACGGAGACGGTATCTATGATCCGGTAAAAGGAGACTATCCTGTCATTCCTTGCCCATCCGGCGACCCGATAGCTTATGGAGACCAGATGGTTTTCTGGGTTTTCAATGATGCAGGGAACATCCATACCGAGTCTAATGGACAGGCTATTGGGGTTCAAGTCAATGCACTGGCCTTTGGATTCCAAACAACGGATGAGATTGACAACATGACGTTTTACAAGTATGAAATCACTAATAAGTCCACCAACAAACTGAATCAGACTTACATATCGCAGTGGGTGGATCCTGATTTGGGATGTTTTAATAATGACAAAATTGGTTGTGATACGGTGCGGTCTTTAGGCATTTGCTATAACGGAACAACCCCTGACCCTGACTGCCAACAGGAGAACGGATATGGCACACAGCTTCCTATTGTTGGTTTTGACTTTTTTGAAGGGCCAATAAGCGACAGCGGACAACAATTGGGCTTGAGTTCTTTTGTTTATTTCACCAACGGAGCCGTTTTCTCTCAGCAAGATCCGGGGTCTGCTGCGCAATACCGAAACTATCAAACAGGTTTTTGGAACGATGGAACGCCATTTACAACGGGCGGAACCGGATATAATTCAGGGGGGGCACCAACTAAATTTCTCTTCCCCGGCAATCCAAGCGATCCTGACTCATGGAGCGAATGTCAAAAAGCTGTTTCAGAAATTCTTCAGCCCGCTGACCGCCGATTTGTTCAAACATCCGGTCCATTTACTTTGTTGCCGGGAGTGCCGCAATCGGTGACCGTTGGCTGTGTGTTCGTTCGTCCATCCGGGCAGGGTGTTGGATTATGCCCTAACTTTTCTACCACCATTGCTCCTGCCGATGATAAGGCACAGCAGCTATTTAATACTTGCTTCAAACTCTTGGACGGCCCAGAAGCACCTTCTTTAAAAATCCGAGAACTAAGCAACGAGGTTATTATCAATCTGGTAAACTTTCCGGGTTCCAATAACTTTGGGGAGAAATACGACGAAGTGGACGGTGCAACTGCACAGTCTGTGTCGCAATTACCCGGTGGTAAGGGGGATTCGACCTTCACCTTTGAAGGCTATAAAGTCTATCAATTGAGCAGAAGAGATGTCTCTGCCACCGATTTGAACGATCCCGATAAAGCAAAGCTATATGCTCAGGTGGATGTCAAGAATGGCATATCGAAAATTATTAACTTTAAAAAGGACGCTACCTTGGGTCTGTTTATTCCTGTATTGGAAGTAGATGGAACCGATGCAGGCGTTGAGAATTCTTTCCGGGTTACTCAGGATCTTTTTGCCACCGGAAACAACAAACAGTTAGTGAATCATAAAACCTATTATTACACGGCAGTAGCCTACGCCTATAATAATTACAAGCAATTCGAGCAGGGTAATCCTTCAGACGGAGGGCAATTATTGCCGTATTTGCAAGGTCGCGGAAACTTTAAAGTATATACCGCAATACCTCATATTCCAGATCCAAGGAATGAAGGAACCATATTGAATTCAGTTTGGGGAGATGGGGTAGAAGTAAAAAGAATTGAGGGGCAAGGAAACGGCGGAAGTAATCTAATGCTGACTCCTGAGTCCATTGCGAAAATTCTGGCTTCCGGCACTTATGGAATTGCAGATACCTTAGTTTATCAAAAAGGCTTAGATCCTATTGGGCTTCGCGTTACGGATCCGGTTAGCTTGCTGGAAGCTGATTTCGAGTTGAACTTTAAGGACACCGTTACAAACAATATCGGTATTACCACCAGTTGGTTTTTACACGACCTAACCAACGGAGACACTATTTTTTCAGAACGCACGCTGGATCGTCCTTATGAACAGCAAATTATCCTGACCAAAAATGGTAATAGATTAGACTATGGTTTCTCTATTAAATTAGGAACACCGGCAAAGCGCTATACGATACTCGCCAACTATCCCGTTCAAGGATTGCCGCAGCGAGCTGTTTATGACCCGCTTCCCGAACAATCGTCTATCACCTACCAGATTCCGACGCAGCAATGGCTTAGCTTTCTGGAAGATGAAGGGGTTAACTCTCCAAGCAATTGGATTCGCTCGGGTTCCAATGCAGCCGGCCAACAACAACCAGGTGGTGGCGGCGCTAATCCTTTAGCAGGAGTCTATGACGCTAATTGGTATTTTACGGGTCCGGTTCCCCCTTCCGATCCGGCAGAAGGAGACAATATTTATACCGACACCAACAATATTTTTAGTAAAATCCTGAATGGAACCTGGGCACCCTATTGTCTGGCTGCCAACTATGCCAATAAATCCACTACGGCATCAATACCCTATGCGTATGGGCCGGGATTCAAATGGAGAAACTATGGTGGCTACCCGATTCCACCGCCACATAACACCCTTGACAAATTGGCCAGTGTGGATATTGTGATTACGCCAGACAGAAGCAAATGGTCGAGGTGTGTCGTGTTTGAAACCGGAGAAGATGAAAGTATCAATCAGGGAAACGAAATATACAACCGAACAATTAGTAATTCGCAGGTGCAAAACCGGGGAGCACTAAAGGGACAGATAAGGATGGCCTATTCCAAGGTTCTGGATGCCAACGGCAATTTGGTTGGCGTGGATCCTTACGGCCCGGATGCAGATACCGGACGTTCCTATTTCCCTGGCTATGCGATCAATGTAGAAACCGGAGAGCGCCTGAATATGGCTTTTGGAGAAAGTTCCGATCAGGGTGACCAGAATGGTCGTGACATGTTTTGGAATCCAAGTCCGAATCTATACAGCCCCCTTTTCCAACCTTATTTTGGTGGGAAGCACTTTATCTACGTCATGGATACCAGATATGATGAAGGCTATGCAGCGCAACAATTACTGCTCAGAACGTATGATAGTATTATTACTCAACAGTTAGTAATTCCGCGAACGCTCTATCCTTTATATCAAAGCCTGATGTGGACATCCATTCCTTATCTTTCAGCGGGTTACAACTTCCTGCCTGATGGAAATGGACAAAAATATATTCCGCCAACAGAGATTGCTGTTCGATTGAGGGTAGAAAAGCCGTATGACCGGTTTGCAACAAGTGCTTCTTCGGGAATGGATTCAACCTTGCCCCGCTATCAGTTCAGCACCAAAGGCATCGGTGCAACAGAAAAAAATCCTGAAATGGCTAAAAGTGCTCTAGATATTATTCGGGTAGTTCCCAACCCATACCTGGCCTATTCTGACTATGAAACAGACCAGAATACCAATGCGGTTAAAATCACCAACCTGCCCAATGTTTGTAACATTACGATCTTCTCGATTGACGGGGTGATTATTCGAAAACTTAGCCGCGCTATAGGTGTTGATCCTATAACGAATCGCAAAGTGGAAATCAGCGACGGTGGCACCGTCAGCGGAGGGAACATAGACAATACCATTACCTGGGATTTAAAGAACGACAAGGGTGTTCCAATTGCCAGTGGTATTTATTTAGTTCATGTGGAAGCACCGGGAATTGGACAAAGAACACTTAAATGGTTTGGTGCTGTCCGTCCGGCAGATACTACTAATTTCTAAAACGATAGGATAAATAATAAGTGATTATATGAGGAGAATTTTAACCGTACTTGCGTTAGTGCTTCTGGTTTCCGGGAATCTTTTTGCTGGAAATCCTGACCGGAGAGGTGAAGCCGGAGCTTATGAACTGGTAATGAATGGATGGGGGCGTTCTTCCGGTTTTTTCAGTATGAATTCAGCCAATGTAGCTGGCATCGAGTCTGAAAGAATCAATCCGGCAGGGTTGGCTTTCACCCAGAAAACGGAAATGGCCGCTGCTTATACTTTGTGGCTACAGGGTTCGGGTGTAGGATTGATACACGGTGGTATTGCTCAGAACATTAAAAACGCACATTATATTGGCATCAGTGTACAGGCACTGAGCCTCGGCATCATAGAGCGGACTACCGCTCAAAACCCGGAAGGAGGCATTGGTACTTTCCGCCCGGCTTTTGTAAACATCGGTATTTCTTATGCCCATAGGTTCTCCAACAGTATATCTGGCGGAGTTACCTTTCGTTTAGTCAACGAGGGGCTTGGGAATATCAATGCATTCGGGCTTTCTGTTGATGCCGGATTGCAGTATGTAACCGGTAAGAAGGATAACATTCACTTCGGCGTATCTCTTCGTAATGTAGGTACGGCCATGACCTTTAGAGGCGATGCCCTGGCAACTTCTGTCACTATTGTTTCCAGTTCTACCTATCAACTGACGGCTTCGAAGCGGGCCAATAAATTTGAGCTGCCTACACAACTCAACATCGGTGCAGCTTATGACATCTGGATGGGAAAGAAAAGAGAAGTTAAAGCTAAAGTCTTCAAACAAGATTATCGCCTGACGATCCTTGCAAACTTCACCTCCAATGCTTTTGGATATGACTATTATGGAGTAGGAGCAGAGTTTGGATGGAAAGAAATTCTGATGTTGCGTGCTGCTTACCGCTTCGAAAACGGCATGTTCAAGGAATCAACCAGCCTGAGCGCCTATACCGGATTAGCCGCGGGCCTCACCGTGCAGGCTCCTTTCAAAAAGGACGGAGGCGGCCCCATCCTTTCTATTGATTATTCTTTTAGAGCTACCCGGACATTTATGGGTACGCACAGCATCGGTTTGCGGTTTAATTTATAATTCCTAAATTTGTATCTTTAAATTACGGAGACGCCTCTTCGAGGGGCGTCTTTTCATTTTAGCTAAACGTACGAACTTAAAGAAGATAAAAAGAGGGAGAGTTAGTTCTAACTTTCCATCCTGATAGCTTTAGATACTTCACACTTTAATTCCATTAAAATGTCAGACATATTCTACATGACCAGAGAGGGTCTCGAGAAACTTCGAGATGAAGTGAAATACTTGCGAACAGTAAAACGTCCTGAAATTGCTAAAGCCATAGCCGAAGCCCGCGAAAAAGGCGATTTGAGTGAAAACGCCGAATACCATGCTGCCAAAGAAGAGCAGGGACATCTGGAAGCCAAATTATCTGAGATGGAAACTTCTTTGGCCAATGCGCGCGTTATAGATGAGAGCAGACTTGATGCTTCTAAAGCCAGTATCCTTTCTTACGTCGAAGTGCTGAACAAGAAGCTAAATAAGAAAATGAAGTTTCTGTTAGTAAGCGAAGCCGAGGCCAACCTGAAGGAAAACAAACTCTCGATTACTTCTCCTATCGGCAAAGCTTTATTGGGTCGCGCCGAAGGCGACGTAGTAAAGGCCCAAACGCCGGCCGGAGTGATGGAACTTGAAATACTCAAAATAAGTTTGTAGGCTGAACCATTCGTATCCAATAACCACCAGCCACTATGACCATTTTCTCTAAAATAATATCGGGCGAGATACCCTGCTACAAAATTGCAGAAGACGAACACTGCTTTGCCTTTTTGGATATTGCCCCTCTGGCAAAAGGCCACGTATTGGTTGTGCCAAAGCAGGAGACGGATTATCTGTTCGATCTGGATGACGCTGCCTTATCGCGCCTGTTCCTGTTCGCAAAAAGAGTGGCGCTGGCTCTTGATAAAGCAATCCCCTCCAAGAGGGTAGGAGTAGCGGTGGTGGGCTTGGAAGTGCCTCACGCACATATTCATCTCGTTCCGCTCTATTCCGTTCATGACATTGATTTCAGCCGACCTAAACTGAAAATCGAAAAGGAAGAAATGGAACAAATCGCGGAGAGCATCCGTTGGGAAATTAGGTAAGAAATCCCCCCTTACAAAGCACTTCTCGCCCGTCCTGAAATAAATAGTAACCGTTTGGGTCAAAACGCTCGGTATTAAATAGGCTTGAACATCATCCATACTTAACCGTATTTAAGTCCTTCTGATTACATCTCTTTCTCCATACCAGGCCAATCTGCACAAGACGAATGTGCCAGATTTTTAATCCGTTTTTGCGGCAGGCTTGGTTATTTCATCAACAGGCTTGACTATTCCTGCGGCTGACTTCCCTATTTTCGTGGTGAATTGTCCTATTTCTCTAACAGACTTCCCTATTTTCATGGCAGAATGTCCTATTCCCATCGTCAAATTACCTATTTCCGTGACGGACTTAGGTGTTTCTGCAACGGACTTAGGTATTTCTGCGGTGGACTTCCCTATTTTCGTGGCGACTTGTCCTATTTCTGTCACGGACTTGCCTAATTCCGTCGCGGTTTTGCCTCATTCTGCGACAGAATGAGTCTGTGTATTTGCGGAAAATCAACTAATTAACAGAGAAATGCGAAAAAACGGCATGTTATTGCCATTTGTCTTCATATTTAATGGGGAATTAGAAGACGGCAAAACTATATACGTAATGCAGTCTATCCATCATGGATATTTGGTATAGGATAGAGGGAATTCTATTATTGATAAATGTCAGAGTTCTTTGTAAGGGATATGCGTTGTGCCACTGACCCAAAAACAAGGGTGCATTAAAGTATGAAAATCACATTAAAATGTGATTTAGGCAGTTTTAACCTTTTAATCCAAATGATTTTACATTAAAATCACATCATACTGTGATTTTGTTTGCATAATTGAAAAATTAAAGCTACTTTTGACACATAAATCACAGTATAATGTTAGTCAAGAATTTTGGAGAAACCATAAAAATCAGGCGAAAGGAGTTGGGCATTACTCAGCCCCACTTAGCTGAGTTGGCAAAAGTGAGCACCAACACTTTGTATAAATTAGAGCGGGGACAAGGCAATCCTTCATTAGATGTATTGAACAAATTAGCAGAAGTATTGGGGATGGAGCTGGTTATGGAAGTGAAAAGGGTAAAGTGAAAAATCAAAGGTGATGGCGAAATTAATTCTAAAGAGTTAATTGCCATGCTAGTGTATTCTATTAAATCAACCAAACAAAATCTAAAATGAATTTCACTTTTCACTTTTCACTTTTCGTTTTTCATTTATGAGAATAGTGGAGATATACCGCAACGGAACTTTGGCTGGAACACTGACAGAAGAAAATCGTCAGCATTTTGTGTTCAGGTATGATGACAATTATTTTAATGATTCAGACAAACCGGCTATCAGTTTAACGCTTCCAAAAACACAAAAAGAATATAGCAGCAAATTTCTTTTTCCATTTTTCTTTAATATGCTTAGTGAAGGGGTAAACAGGAAATTACAAAGCACACAACTGAGGATTGATGAAGAGGATAATTTTGGTTTGCTGGCTGCAACCGCCCAATATGATACGATAGGAGCCGTAACTGTAAAACCAATAGAGGCAAAATGAATTTGGATGAATTGAAATATTGTCCCGGAACTTTGGCTGAAGGTTTTACTACTTACAGCCCGGGTTGCTTACGGAATATGTTTAATGGTAAAAAGGTAAATCATGTTTTGCCATATGAACAACCACAGCAAAGCGAAGAGGTTGCGGAGCAGTTCATGGAAAATCGCAAACGCATATCCATATCGGGTGTGCAAGAAAAATTGAGTTTGCTTCTTGAAAAAAATCTATTGCGTTTGACAAAAGAAGGAGAACAGGGAACCTACATACTCAAACCAATACCAAAAGATTTAAAGAAGGTTGATAAGGTTCCGGCTAACGAACACCTAACCATGCAAATAGCAAAACAGGTTTATGGATTGAATACTGCAGAAAGTGCTATGGTTTTTTTCAAAAATGGTTCGCCTGCCTACATCACCAAAAGATTTGATGTAAAGGGAGATGGCAGCAAATGGGGCAAGGAAGATTTTGCAACACTTGCCGGTAAAACAAAAGACAATGCCGGAGCAAACTTCAAATATGAATACAGTTACGAAGAGCTTGGGCAACTGATACAAAAATTTGTTCCGGCATGGCGGGTAGAAATTGAGAAGTATTTTTCATTGGTAGTTTTCAATTTTTTGTTTTCAAATAGCGATGCTCACTTAAAAAATTTCTCTTTGCTTGAATCATCCAAAGGCGATTACTTGCTTAGTCCTGCGTATGATTTAGTAAATACTAAACTGCATGTGGACGATTCAGACTTTGCTTTGGATAAAGGATTATTTTTGGATAGCTTTAAAAGTGAGCGATATAAAAAAAACGGGCACCCTGCTAAAACTGATTTCAAGAAATTTGCCAAACGAATAGGAGTTGCCGAAACCAGGGTAGAAAAATTGCTGAATCCGTTTTTAGAAAAGCAATCTTTAATGGAAACCTTAGTTAGCCGTTCATTTTTAAGCGATGCCAACAAGAGAGGATACTTACTGATGTATATCACAAAAAGGAACTACCTGACCGCAGATTAAAAGATTTTATTGATACCCATGATTAATGAAGAATACATACCTGATTATGAATAAGTGATTTGAAACAAAAAACCAAAAAGTAATGGCATTTGATTTTTACTCTTTTGTTCATTTTATATTTGCCGGATTTATTGCACTTTTTCCAGTTGTCAATCCTCTTGGAAGTGCTTTTATCGTAAATCCCTATTTTTCTGGACTAGATAGACAAGACAGGGTAAATGCTATAAAACGAATTGCATTATATGCCTTTGCTATATGCTTATTTACTTTGCTAACTGGGCATTGGATATTAGAATTGTTTGGAGTAACTGTTCCAATTATTCAATTGGCAGGTGGAACGATGATTTGCAAAACAGGATGGGATTTCCTTGCGCCGTCAAAACAAAGTAATACAGAGAAGCCAATAAACGAGAGTGAAAATTTAAGTCAACAAATAGAAAGCAAACTATTTTACCCAATTACTTTTCCGCTTACCACCGGAGCTGGTACCATATCCGTTCTCTTCACATTAAGCGCACATGGTGCAAATAAAAACATAGCACAGTATTTAATAAATACCAGTGCCATACTGATTGCTGTAGCAGCCATGTGCTTCTTGGTGTTCATTTGTTATGTCAATGCAGATAGACTAATTAAGTATTTAGGCTCGCAACGGGAGAGAATAGTCAATAATATTATGGCCTTTTTAATCTTTTGTGTTGGACTGCAAATAGCTGCTGAAGGCATTACTCAACTAATCGTACAGTTATCACGGGTTTTGCGTCAGGAGGGTTGAAGGGCAAGATTGAAAACTTATGTCTGCCTCCGGTGGATTCAGTGTTGTCAGACAGTTAAGTGTTTCTAACTCTCCGCGAACGAAAAGCTCGAACTGTTATAGACATCTTTTGGAAACACGGCTAACTTGAAACATTCTACCTTTGAACAAACAATATACGACTATGACTCTTAAAAATATACTACTGACCTTTTCTATCTGCCTGACAACAATCCTAACAGCTTATGCCCAAACAAGCAGTACTTGTGGCGACGCTAAAGCAGTTACACAAATAGGGAGATCAAATTTGGCAATCGTCATTCACTCCAACGACACGGAAACAGTTTGGAACGCTTTCCGACTTGCAAACTTTGCCGCATCACAAAAGGACACCGTTAAAATCTTTCTTTTAGGTAAAGGCGTTGAAGCGCAGAACCTGACATCGGAAAACTTTGATGTAAGAAGACAAATGGAAAGTTTTGTAGCCGCAGGTGGACAAATTCTTGCTTGCGGAACTTGTCTAAAACTGCGCCACACAGAGGGCAATGCGCTTTGCCCTGTTTCAACGATGGCAGAACTTTATGCGCTTATAAAACAATCACAAAAAGTAATTACCTTCTAAAATGGCAACAAGAAAAGAACATTGGGAAAAGGTTTACGCATCTAAACAACCGCACGAAGTGAGCTGGACACAGGAGCTCCCAAAAACATCTTTGGATTTTGTTCACAGTTTTAATTTGTCAAAAGCGGCAAGCATCATTGACATTGGTGGTGGCGATAGCAAATTGGTTGACTACTTGCTCGACGAAGGTTTTGAAAATGTTTCAGTGCTGGACATTTCCGAAAATGCAATTGAAAGAGCAAAGCGACGACTTGGCGACAGATCAAAAAAGGTAAATTGGATAGTTAGTGATGTAACAGAATTTCATCCAGCCACTTCTTACGACTGTTGGCATGACAGAGCCACATTCCATTTCTTGACAAGTGCAGACGATGTAAATACTTATCTCACCACAGCAAGACAAGCAGTAAAAGGTTTTATGGCCATCGGAACATTCTCTGATAAGGGACCAAAGAAATGTAGTATGCTGGATGTTCACCAATACACCGAAGACGAATTACAGCAACAACTCAAAGACGGTTTTGAAAAATTAAAGTGCGTAACAGAAGACCACGCTACTCCATTCAACACCACACAGAATTTTTTGTTTTGTAGCTTCAAACGGACTGACCTGCATAATTGAAAGGAAACGACTTCGGATGAAAAATAGTACTACACAAGACAGCACCTGTCCAAAAATATGTTGTGATATATGGAGGCACGATTTATGTCGAATTGATTGCAAAACTCCGAATTCAGAATTAATTCTATTTTGGTTCCGATAATATCCTTGGTACTATGACTCCTCCTTTCAGAAATTTTCCTCTGGCCTTTCGGTTTGCATTCATGTTTTTACTTTTTCTCGTCAACCTTGGCGTCATGTCCTTTGTTGGTGTATGGTGTATCGGCCCTCTTTTTGGGGTGGAGAATGCCATGCAGGTGGCATCAGGGGTATTCACTTCACGTGCAGATATAAATGCCTTCCTGTTTATTCAGGCATTGAGCTCTATCGGTGGGTTTATTCTCACCCCCATGATGTTTTCAGTGTTGGAGACCGGAGAATTCAAAAGGCATCTTCGGTTGAATATTCCGGTTTCTCTTCGAATGATTTTCTTAGGGATTGCCGCTATTCTCCTAGTACAGTTTTTTATTGAGATGCTGGTAAAACTGAACGGAATGATTCCCCTGCCTCAATCTCTTGCATTTCTAAAGGAACAGGAAGAAAAGATGAGTTCTGTCATCAAAGCCCTGTTAGATTTTAAGAGTATCGGTGAATTTATTGCGGTGTCTTTTGTGGTTGCGGTGATTCCTGCGGTGGGTGAAGAAATGTTTTTTAGAGGATTGATTTTAGGTAACCTATTAAAGAACCGGGTGAATGTGGTAGTGTCTATTTTGATTTCAGCATTGTTATTTGCCGTTGTTCACATGGAATATGAAAACACCTTAGCCATCTGGGCCTTGGGTGGTTTATTGGGTTACTTATATTATGTATCGGGAAGTTTATGGTTGCCCATCGTGGTACATTTTGTCAACAATTTTCTTCAGGTATTATTGAAGTATCTGCATAATATAGGTGCTGTCAGCACCGACTTGACTGAAACATCCGCACCTCTTTATGTCACTCTTATCACTTCCTTATTATTTGTCGGATGCCTGTATATTTTCCATCAATGGAGAAACACTCCCGATTTTGCTTTAGAAGAATCTGAGTTAGATGATTCGGATGAAATGGAATCTTCGGACGAAGAAGAACAATCATGATGAAAACATTTTGGATTCGCACCGCGACGGCGCTCCTTTTCGCCGCGTTGATGGTAGTCGGTATTTTTTGGAATCAATATTCTTTTTTTCTGTTGATGTCCGTCATTCTGATGGGAAGTTTGTATGAATATTTCATCATCATCCATTCGGAAGAGAAAGATAAACGGAGCACTAGATTGGTGCTGTTCATATTCTGGTTCTTTTATGCGGCATCCTTTTTTCTTCCTCAAATACCGGTAGCCGTTTTGATTGGCGTATTAGCATTCAAGCTATTGGCTAGGCCTCTGTTTTTTAAATCGGAGCAGCCTTTTTCAAAGACGCAACATGATTTGCTACCGGTATTGTGGATTTCACTTCCAATAATGCTGACCAATCAAATCTTTTTTGAAAAGGGGCCCTATTTTCTATTCGCGATCTTTTCACTCATTTGGATTTATGATTCGGGCTGCTATATCGTTGGCTCTTTAGTTGGTAAGAATAAACTGATGGAACATGTGTCTCCTAAAAAGACCATTGAAGGGGCACAGGGAGGAATCGTTATTACATTCATCATCGCTTATTTTTTTAACCGGATTCCTCAACTAGCGGAGTTATCCAGTCTTGAATGGCTATTGATTGCTTTGGTCGTTGTTATATGTGCCACCATTGGTGATTTGGTGGAATCTGCATTTAAACGAAGCTATCAAGTGAAAGATTCGGGAAGTATTATGCCCGGACACGGAGGGTTTTTAGATCGTTTTGATGCTTACTTCTTTACGGTTCCCTTTGTCATGCTGGCGCTTTGGCTCTTTGATTTTGTCAGGCGAAGCGATTTCTTTTAGGAACAACCCACAATGGATGGTTCATAAAGAGAACTTCAAAAGTCGCGGTCTTTGTCTGTATGATAGATTTTACCTTACATTTGCAAACCCAATGTATTATCAGGCATGAAAAAGAAAATCAGGATTCATAAAGAAGGATATAAAATCCTCCTCGTTTCCGGTATTGTTCTTCTACTCATCAATCTTAGTGCATCTATTGTTTTCGATAATATAGTGGTGCATTACATCACCGGAGGTTCTTCATTAGTCATCCTGATATTTTTCGCCTACTTTTTTCGCAACCCCAGTCGTATATTTTTAAGCAGTGATAGCCATATTATCGCCCCGGCAGATGGTAGGATTGTGGTAATAGAAGAAGTACAGGAGCAGGAGTATTTTAAAGATAAGCGTATTCAGGTTTCCATTTTTATGAGCCCGACCAATGTACATATCAACCGCAATCCCATCAGCGGCTTGGTGAAGTATCAGAAATACCATCCGGGGAAATATCTGGTGGCTTGGCATCCTAAGTCTTCTGAAAAGAATGAACGGAATACTTTGGTCATCGAACATGATGAAACAGGTATGGAAGTTCTTGTCCGTCAGATTGCCGGGAAATTGGCCAGAAAAATCCGCTGGTATCTGCGTGAAGGAGATGAGGTGGAGCAAAATGCAGAGTTGGGCTTTATTAAGTTTGGTTCACGGGTTGATTTGTTTCTTCCGGTTGGAACCAAGATTGATGTTGGTTTAAAACAAAAAGTAAAGGGAGGCGTTACTATTATAGGAACCTTGCCGGAAAAAGAGGAAAAGTCAGGTTTTTTTGATTCCATTTTATAAAATTTAAAAAGTAAAGAAAATGAAGAAGGGAATAATGTTGTTTGCTCTGATGTGTGTTGGTTTAATGTTTGTCAACGCTCAAGGGAATAGTAATCCAACTCCTGCGAACAAGATGAACTCTGCGGTGAATAGCACTGATGCTGCTCGTCCATCTGGGACGATGGCCAATTGTCCCGGTGGCATTTCAAAGGGTGCTGCTGCTTGCTGCAAAGACAAGAAGGGGGCCTACGACTCTAAGCAGTGCACTAAAGACATGCGCAAAAAGGGCGGTAAAGATTGTTGTCAAAAGGCAACTGGAGAATCTTGTAAAA
Organism: Bacteroidota bacterium; assembly: GCA_016722375.1. Taxonomy (NCBI): domain Bacteria; kingdom Pseudomonadati; phylum Bacteroidota; species Bacteroidota bacterium. The sequence continues at coordinate 89,526 of JADKJG010000008.1, forward strand.
AGGAGGGTGCTGCTAGTTGTAAAGCAGATGCAGATAAAAATAAATCTTGTCAGCGCGCCTCCACAGGCAAGTGCTGTTCCGGTGCTAAACTGGATTAGGACGCTCGTTTGCAGAATTCATAAGGGCGATGAAAATATTCGCAAGGTATCAGCGACTTTTGATGCCCACAGATAGTCCATAGTTTTAGGACTTCGTCTTTGGAATATTTTCTACATTGCGTTCAATTATCATTTTATTGTTCATAAAAAACGTACCATTATGATTAAGCTATTTACCCCGGTTTTACTTTTGATGTTGCTAATGGTTGGAGGCTGTAAAAAAAACCCAAATAAAACAGATTTGCCATACGGCTTTGGCTGGAATGGAACCGATGACCCCACTAAGGTCCCTCAATCTATTAACTCGATCAACTTCGCTGCCGGCGCTACTTATCCCGCATCGGCGAGCATTGTTTCAAAATTTCCGCCTATCGGTAATCAAGGACAATACGGCACCTGCGTGGCTTGGGCAGTGGGCTATGGCGTAAAGACCGCTATCCATGGAATGGATAAAGGGTTTAATGCTACTCAGCTTGCCAGTTCCGCAAACCAGTTCTCCCCCAAAGATTTATTTACTGCTTTGCCTGATAGCAAAAAAGGAGCGGATTGCAACGGAGCTGACTTTACAGATGCCTTGGACATTATCTTGAACCGTGGTATTGCAACTATGCAAACGGTTCCTTATACGGGTTTAGGAAGTTGTACCCAATCTACACTTCAGTCTTCATGGACTACTGAAGCCAACAATTACAAAATAAAAAACTATCGGCGGATCAATTTAACCGTTAATGAAATAAAGTCGTACATCTCTACTAATGTACCCATCGTCTGCGGCGCTAAATTGGCCGATAACTTTATGCAATGGAATAGTGATGATGTTCTATCTTCTAATACCAGTTTTGATCAGGTAGGGCAACATGCTTATCACGCATTGGCCATAGCCGGATATGATGATGCTAAAGGCCCCAACGGTGCTTTTGAAATTATCAACTCATGGGGCGAAAACTGGGGCAACGCAGGAAGAATATGGGTGGACTATAATTTTTTCATCAATACTTTTTGTTTCGGAGGTAATGTATTTATCGCGACGAATAGTGATGGCGGACCCACTCCCCCTGCACCCGATCCGGTTTCAAACGGCTATGTAGATTTAGCCCCTTGGGCATTTACTGATGTCAACACTTATAATCTTAGCTATCCTACGGAGAGGTATATTGAGTTCAACGTTTATAATATCGGCGACCAAACTGCCTCTTCTTCTACCGGATGGGCATTGTACTATCTCTATTATAACGCCTACAATTCCGATGATTACGGCTTTTTGATTGTGGACGCAGCAGATAATTCCATTTCACCTGGAACTCAGTACACAGATGGGAATGGCGTAGTTCACTTCAATGCTAATATTGGGGCAGGTGATGATTTGGCAAACACCATGTTCAGTTCTTCCTTCATTTCCCAATACTATTATGTGCCCAATAATGTTTCCGGCTATTATTATCTGGTACTAATAGCGGATCCGCTGAATGTAATTACAGAGAATGATGAAACCAATAACCTTTTCTATACGACGAACCAATACCCTATTACGTTTATGAATGGAGTAGGTAAAAGAGAAATGCCAGCTAAGCCGATTTCCGAATTTCGTTTAAAGAACTCGATGCAACCGGTAGCAGCTAACCTGCGCATTCATCCATTTGTAACCGCGGTAAATCAGACAAATCCCAATGCTTATTCCCCTGATGAGATCAAGGACATGATTAAGATAGAAAAGAAGACCGGAAGATGGCAGTCCAAGTTAAACAGCTTTATCAGTATGCACCCTCAAAATGCTTTAACAAGCAAGATGAAATCAAAGCCCATTTCTGATAATAAGTAGTTCATTTTTTGCATGTGGTCGCCGATTATTCCCAACGGAGTAATCGGTGACTTTTTTATAAAAGAAATAACGTCATGAAATACCATTTATTATTTGTCCTCTTTGCGATGCCTGTTACCTTTATGTCCTGTATGCCTCAAAACAGTATTGGTAGTGGCCCGGTGATTCAAGCCGGTGAGATTATTCAGGCGATTCAAAATGGCAAACCGGTTTTTATTGAAAATAAAACGGTGGAAGGCGATTTGGATTTTTCAAAACTGGATGGATATACCGAAAGTAGCAGCATGGTTCGCTCGTACGTGGCGGTCAGTGTTACTTTTATCTCCTGCCATTTTAAAGGGAAGATTAATGCCTACCAATCAAACGACCAAGAAACAAAGGTTTGTTCCTTTGAAAAAAACTTGGCGTTTTCAAATTGTGAAATGGACAAGGAAGTTTCTTTTCAGGAAAGTGTGATTTCGGGGAAAGCCAATTTTTCATCCAGCGTATTCAAAGGCAAGACCTCTTTTGAGGGGACACGCTTTCTGGGTGAGGCCTATTTTACCAAGTCTAAATTTGAAGAAGAAGCCCGTTTTCAAAATGGCTTTTATTCGTACAAAGCAAATTGGATGGAAGCTGTTTTTAGTAAAGTTGTAAGTTTCCAAAACTCGATATTTAATTACGATGCGCAATGGAGCGTGGCGAAATTCTTGGGCTATGCCGATTTTAGTGTTTGTACGTTTCGAGGCCACGTGTTTTTTAACTACGCAAAGTTCAAGGCACAAGCCGTTTTGAATACTTCAATATTCTATGCCCGATTTGAGATGATGAGTACAGAGTTTGAGAAAAATCTGGAATTAAAGCGTTGTTTGTTTTACGGAATTCCCAAGTTCAATAAAGCACAAATGAATGAAGGTCTGCTTCTTGACAATAGCACCTTCTTGGCCGGTGCTCCAGAAACTTCCGATTGGATAAAGGGAAGTAACTTTACGCTCAGTTTAAAAGAAAGTCGTTACACAACTTTAAACGAATTGAAGCCTTTAGATATCAAATAGATTGACCTAAACCAACGAAGTTAGGAGACCACAGCCTTAGCTATCAGAACCCGGTTGCGACTCTGCCTTCTTCTTTGGTACTTTGTGTGTAATCTTAAGTTCGTTGCCTTCCTTATTCAGATCCACCATGAAAATATCACCCTGCTTGGCGTTAGAGCGAAGAATTTCTTCTGCCAATGGATCTTCCACATATTTCTGAATAGCGCGATGAAGCGGACGAGCCCCAAACTGGGGATCGTAACCTTTGTCAGAAAGAAAGTCTTTGGCTTCGTTCGTCAATTTAATATCAAAGCCAAGTTCCTTAATTCTTTTCGTTACGTCTGATAGAGCGATGTCAATAATCTTGTGTAAGGAATCCTTCTCTAACGAATTAAATATGATGATATCATCAATCCGGTTCAGAAACTCGGGAGAAAAAGTTCTTTTCAAAGCCTTTGTAATTACGTTCTTGGCGAAGTCGTCTGTTTGATCTGTTTTGGACTTTGTGGCAAAACCCACTCCCTGACCAAAATCCTTCAAATCACGAGCCCCGATATTTGACGTCATGATGATGAGTGTGTTTTTGAAATCTACCTTTCTTCCCAAACTATCCGTCAAGATTCCATCGTCGAATACCTGCAACAGAATATTAAATACATCCGGGTGTGCTTTTTCAATTTCATCCAATAACACCACGCTATATGGTTTGCGACGAACTTTTTCTGTCAGTTGTCCACCTTCCTCATAGCCCACGTATCCCGGAGGAGCGCCTACTAAACGCGAAATGGAAAACTTCTCCATGTACTCACTCATATCAATCCGCACCAGCGAATCTTCAGAATCGAATAAGAAGCGGGCAATGGCTTTAGCTAACTCTGTTTTTCCAACGCCTGTAGGGCCTAAGAAAATAAAAGTACCAATAGGCTTTCTAGGGTCTTTCAGACCTACGCGGTTTCTTTGAATGGCTTTGGTCACCTTCATCACTGCTTCGTTCTGACCTACCACCGCACCGGTGATTTCCGCGCTCATATTTATTAGCTTGTTGCTTTCGCTCTGCGCTATTTTACTTACCGGAATACCGGTCATCATGCCTACCACCTCTGCAATATCTTCTTCGTTGACCGGAAAGCGTTTCACCTTGGCTTCTTCATCCCATTCCGATTTTGCTTTTTCCAAATCTTCTAACAACCGCTTTTCACTATCACGCAAGCGGGCAGCCTCTTCATACTTCTGGCTTTTCACCACCTGGTTTTTGGTTCTTAATATCCTCTACCTGCTTTTCCAGGTCAATAATATTTTTGGGAACGTGAATGTTTTTCAGGTGTACTCTGGCACCCACTTCATCCATCACATCAATAGCTTTGTCGGGCAGAAACCGGTCCGTTATATACCGCGTAGAAAGTTTCACGCAGGCCTCGATAGCTGTTTTTGAATAGTCAACATTATGATACTCTTCGTACTTGGATTTAATATTTGTCAGAATCTGAATTGTCTCTTCCGGTGAAGGCGGGTCTACCATTACCTGCTGAAAACGACGAGCCAAGGCTCCATCCTTTTCTATATACTGACGATATTCGTCCAACGTAGAAGCACCAATACATTGTAGTTCACCTCTTGCCAGCGCCGGTTTAAAAATATTAGACGCATCTAAAGAACCGGTGGCACCACCCGCTCCGACGATGGTATGGATTTCATCAATAAATAAAATGACATCGCGATTCTTTTCCAATTCGTTCATGATGGCTTTCATGCGCTCTTCGAACTGACCGCGATATTTCGTTCCGGCCACCAAAGCAGCCAGATCAAGCATCACAATTCTTTTATTGAATAGAACCCTCGAAACTTTTTTCTGCATAATGCGCAAGGCAAGACCTTCTACAATCGCAGTTTTACCAACGCCCGGTTCACCAATCAAAATAGGGTTATTCTTTTTTCTGCGCGATAGAATTTGTGATACGCGCTCAATTTCATTTTCACGTCCTACAATCGGATCCAGTGCGCCTTCTTCTGCTAGATGGGTTACATCTCTGCCGAAATTATCAAGCACCGGTGTTTTGGATTTAGTGCCTCCCGATTTTTTTGCTTGCTGCGCATAACTCTTCCCCTTTTCTTCTTCAAATGGTTCGTCCTCACCGGGATCGCTTGGTAGCTCTGCCCTTATATCGCCTTGAACGGTATCCAGTTCTGACTTAAATACTTCATAATCTATATCAAACTGAGCGAGCAGTTGAGTCACCAGATTATCCTTGCTTTTCAAAATAGAGAGCATCAGATGTTCCGTGCCTATCACATCACTCTTCATCACTTTCGCTTCCAGCACGGTAATCTTCAATACCTTCTCCGCCTGTTTCGTCAACGGCAGATTATTTGGATTGAAGTTCCCCTTGGCCACTTTCTCCTTGATCCTATCTTCAATTTTCTTCCGCAACATCACCGGATCAATATCTAACGTTCTCAATGTTTTGATGGCTAACCCTTCTCCTTCGCGGATTAGGCCGAGCACCAAATGCTCAATGCCAATGTAGTCGTGATTCAAGCGCAGTGCCTCTTCGCGGCTATACGAAATAACCTCTTTTACCTTCGGTGAAAATTTTGCTTCCATAGTTTCCTTTTGTTCAATAATCAAGCCAATTGCTGATTCTCTTTATAATCAGACGTTTTGTCGTTTTTTTAATTTTCTATTCCTCGTCAAACCTAAGTGAATTCTATGTAATAGACAAAGAATTTGTTTTGCAGTGATGGACGGTACAAGAACAATCTGTATAAAAATACATAATCTCAACAGACTAGGTTTTGAATAGATATTCTTATTTTAACCAAATATTTTGAAAAGAGCAATTTATAATACACCTTCGCGTGCCGATAGGGCAAAAACAAATCTTCATTATTAACGTATATTTGGGGGCATCTTTAAAGAAACAAATCAAGTATGAAATTTCAAGTTGACAAAAGAGATCGTTTGGTAATCGTGAAACTCAATGAAGAAAAGCTATTGAGTAATTTGGCGCCACAACTGAAATCCGAATTGGTGATTCTCAATAATGAAGGGTTCAGAAATATTGTGCTTGATTTATCCGATGTACAGTATGTGGACTCCTCCGGCTTGAGTGCCTTGTTGGTAGGCAACCGTCTTTGCAAAGAAGCCTCCGGCACTTTTGTATTGACTGGTCTAAATCCCCATATACAAAAGCTGATAAAAATATCTCAACTTGAGCCGATATTAAACATCGTTCCCTCCTTGACCGAGTCGGTTGATTATGTGATGATGGAAGAACTGGATCGCGACCTGCGCACCTAATACGTCTTATTCCTGATGATTTTTGAAGTGACAATCTTGGGCAGCAACGGTGCTGTTCCGGCTTATGATCGTCATCCCTCTGCACAGATTGTAAACCATAATGGAAACATCTTCCTCGTGGATTGCGGCGAAACGACGCAGTTCCAGATGAACCGGTATGGCATAAAAAGAGGAAAGTTAGACCACATCTTTATTTCACATCTCCATGGCGACCATTACTTCGGACTAATTGGCTTAATCACTAGCTTCAGCCTTCACTGGAGAGAAAACCCGCTGCATATATACGCACCGGCAGGCCTGGAAGACATTATTAATGTCCAACTGAAATATTCAAATACCGAGCTGCGTTTTGATATTTACTTCCATGCCTTGAACGCCGATGCCCCACGGATTATTTACGAGGATGAACAACTGACCGTTGAAACTATTATTCTGAAACACCGGCTGCCCACCACCGGTTTTCTTTTTAAGGAAAAAAAGCATTTGCGCCATATTATCCCCGAGAAAATAGCTCAACACGATGTACCGCACCACCAGATTTCGGATATTAAAAAAGGGGCCGACTACCAACATCCCGATGGGAGAACTATTCCTAATGTCGAACTCACCCGCGAACCTTCTCCGGCCAGGAGCTATGCGTATTGCAGCGATACGGCCTACACAACAACTATCGCTGAGCAGCTTCAGGGAGTGAACCTACTTTATCATGAAGCTACTTTTATGGAAGGAGATGCCACTCGCGCCGAAGAAACCTTTCACTCCACGTGCAAACAAGCCGCACAAATGGCTCGGCTGGCTAATGCTGGCCGCCTACTCATCGGTCACTTCTCTGCCCGCTATAGCGACCTCAGCGTTTTGCTGGAAGAAAGTCGCAGCGTTTTCCCCAACACTTTTCTGGCAGAAGAAGGAAAGATTTTCAACGTGGGTAGCTAAATAGATACGGGCTACAACCGTCCTCATTTCCGGCTCCATTATATATAAGACATTCTCTGCTATTGAATCAAAACTTTAACCTGTTTTTCCGGCAGGTTTGTCTCTACCCGCAATAAACCAGACTATTTTTACGGCAGACTTGCCTATTTCTGATACAGATTTCCCTATTTCCACGGCGAGTTTGCCTATTTCCATCTCAGAAATAGCTATTTCCGTCGCAGACTTCCCTATTTCCGGGACAGACTTACCTATTTCTGCGCCGGACTTAGGTATTTCTGAGATGGACTTCCCTAATTCTATGATGGACTTCCATATTTTCGTCACGGACTTGCCTATTTCTGCCGCGGTTTTGCCTATTTCTGTGACAAAAACAGTCTGGATATTTGCGAAAAAACGGCTAATTAACAGAAAAACATGAAAAAATGCGATTTTATTGCTATTTATCATCATATTTGGCTGAAAATCAGAAATAGACTAAATACATTATACATCAGCCGCTTATCTATCATAGATGTTTGGTATAAGATAGAGGAACTGCTATTTTTGATGAAATGAAAATCCTCAGGGTATTATAGAATTACTTAGGAATTTCATAACCCGAAATAACTGGCGATGGATACGCAGGTATAAACAGGTTAGCGGGCACGGTTGAAGATAGTGCTAAACATGAATAGACGGAAAAACAACATAAAAGCCAACCACACATTTAGCACATTTGGTTTTGCCCGACACAAAAACCACCCACCACTCGACCAGTGGACATTGGACAATTTGAGAGCAACTTTGACAATAACAGGGTTTTAAAAACTAACTTTACGACCAATAGAAATTTAAAATATTGACACCATAAAATGGCGAAACAGAAGGCAGCAATAAAAGAAAAAGCAATTGAAGTAACCCTCTGGGAAGCAGCTAATAAATTAAGAGGTAGCGTTGAGCCAGCCGAATACAAGCATGTTGTATTGGGTTTAATTTTCTTAAAGTTTGCCAGCGACAAGTTTGAAGAACACCGAGCTAAACTCATTGCCGAAGGCAAAGAAAAATACATTGAGCTTGCCGATTTCTACAATATGAGCAATGTGTTTTTTTTGGAAGAAACCAGCCGGTGGAGTTACATTGTAAAAAAGGCAAGGCAAAATGATATTGCTTTAATCATTGACACAGCCCTACACACCATTGAGAAAGACAACAAAGCATTGAAAGGTGCTTTGCCCGACAATTATTTTTCTCGTTTGGGTTTAGACATTACAAAACTGGCTGCCTTGATTAGTACCATTGACGACATTGATACCACTCAAGGACAAACAGCAAGACATCGTTGGCAAAGTGTATGAATACTTCCTTTCAAAATTTGCATTGGCAGAAGGAAAAGGCAAAGGAGAATTTTACACGCCTAAAAGTATTGTAAACCTAATTGCCGAAATGATTGAACCCTACAAGGGAATTATTTATGACCCTGCTTGTGGTAGTGGCGGTATGTTTGTACAATCGATTAAGTTTATTGAAAGTCATCACGGAAATAAAAAAGAGATTTCTATTTACGGACAAGAATACACAGGCACTACCTACAAGTTGGCAAAAATGAACCTTGCCATACGAGGCATAGCAGGAAACCTGGGCGAAAAAGCAGCCGACACTTTTGGGGATGACCAACACAAAGACCTAAAAGCCGATTTTATAATGGCAAACCCTCCTTTTAACCAAAAAGATTGGCGAGCAGAAACCGAATTGAAAGACGACCCACGATGGATGGGCTATGATGTGCCACCAAAAAGCAATGCCAACTATGCTTGGATATTGAATATGGCAAGCAAACTTTCAGACAATGGAATGGCAGGTTTTATATTGGCAAATGGTGCATTGAGTGGCGGTGGCGAAGAATATAAAATACGCAGAAAACTGATTGAAAATAATTTGGTGGAAGCCATTTTGGTATTGCCACAAGATATGTTTTACACCACCAACATTAGTGTTACGCTTTGGATATTAAATAAAAACAAGAAAGCCACGAGCCGAAATATTGGGAATGAACAACGACATTACCGAAACCGAGAAAAAGAAATCTTGTTTATGGATTTGCGACAAATGGGAGAACCATTTGAGAAGAAATTTACCCAATTTTCGGAAGCCGATATAAAACAAATAGCAGGCATTTACCAGCGGGGGGGCAACCTTGGCAAACCCCAAAAGAAAAAGGCAGAAAACATTCCTGAATTTGCTATTACGCAACATTCAGTATTGATGAAGTAGCAAAAAGATTTTTCCTTGGTGCCAAGCAAATACATTGAGTTTGTAAACCATGATGAGAATATTGACTTTGATGAAAAGATGACAAGCCTTCAAAGTGAGTTTGTTGAATTGCTGCAAGCAGAAACAAAAAGTAAAAATGATTTGCTAACCGTTTTTAAAGAGTTGGGTTATGAAATCAAATTATAAACGCATTGGCGAACATATCCGATTGGTTGATGAACGCAACAAAGGTTTGCAAGTAAAACAGTTGTTGGGTTTGAGCATTTCAAAACAGTTTATTCCTTCCGTTGCCAATATTATTGGAACTGATATGGAGAACTATAAAATCATTCGCAGGAATCAGTTTGCTTGCAGCACAATGCAAGTAAGGCGAGACAAAAAAATGCCTGTTGCATTATTGCAAGAAGTGGATGAAGCAATTATTTCACAAGCCTACCCAATATTTGAAGTAAAAAACGAAAAGGAACTTTTGCCTGAATATTTAATGATGTGGTTTGCCCGTTCTGAGTTTGACCGTGAAGCTTGTTTTCACGCTGTTGGCGGTGTAAGAGGAAGTTTAGAATGGGAAGATTTTGAAAATTTAAAATTACCCATTCCCCACCCCGACAAACAAAAAGAAATAGTAAAAGAATACAATACCATTGTAAACCGCATTGCTCTCAACAACCAAGTCATAAAAAAATTAGAAGAAACTGCACAGGCAATTTATAAGCAATGGTTTGTTGAGTTTGAATTTCCAAACGAAAACGGACAACCCTATAAAAGCAATGGTGGCGAAATGGTGGAAAGTGAGTTGGGGGAGATTCCGAAGGGTTGGGAAGTTGTTCCTTTGGAAGATGCAGTCACAATAATAAGAGGAGCATCACCAAGACCTATTGATGATTACATGAGTAAAGACAATACTGGAATGCCTTGGGTAAAAATTGCTGATGCAACTGCATGTGCAACAAAATATTTGTTTGAAACGAACGAATATATTTCCAGTGCAGGTGTGAAGCAAAGTAGAAAAATTTCTATCGGAACTTTGATTTTATCAAACAGCGCATCACCAGGTCTTCCAAAATTTTTGATGATTGATGCTTGCGTTCATGATGGTTGGTTAATTTTTGATGACTACAAAAAAAACCTTTCAAAAGAATTTCTTTATAATTTTTTGTTGCTAAACAGAACTAAAATTCTTTCATCAAGCAACGGGAGTGTTTTCAATAATTTGAAAACAGAAATTTTAAAATCCTATCAAATAATTATTCCTGATGAAACAACATTGAAAAAAGTAACAAAACTTTTTCAATCAATAGATGCTCAATTTAGTGTTACTGCAAAAACAGATTTTAATATGAAAGAATTATTGTCAATTCTTCTCTCCAAACTTGCAACTATAGAAAACTGAGCATGTTTGACGAAACAAAAAAATATAAAACACAAGGTCATTTCTTTTTTAAAAAAGGAAACAGTTTAAAAGAACAAAGCCGTGATGTGCCTGAACTGCCGGGCGTTTATTACATCCTATGCCTTGCACAAGGCAAGGTAGATTTGGTTTATATTGGTAAATCGGGCACGGTGTTACAATCGGGTAAATTTAAAAACCAACAATTGCAAGGCAGAATCAACAACAAACAGGATGGCATGAAACGGCAGGAATATTTTGAAGATAAAATGACAGATGAAAATATGGATGGTTTGGATATTTATTGGTTTGTAACGATGGATAAAACCAATCATGATTTGCCGGGATATGTGGAAGGGGTTTTAATGCGACGGTATTTTGATGTAAACGGAAAATTGCCGCAATGGAATAAAGAATTTTAAATAGGTAGGGGCACGGTTCACCCGTGCCCTAATAAAACAAACGCAAACAATCGAAAAGGGCAACCGCAAGGGTTGCCCCTACCAAAACAAACAATGAACGACAAACCAAAATACAATCCCCAAATTCACCACCGCAGATCTATCCGATTAAAAGGATATGATTATTCGCAGGCGGGATTGTATTTTATAACCATTTGTTGTACCCGTAGGGGCAATCCCTTGCGGTTGCCCTTTGGACATATTGAAAACGATGAAATGATTTTGAATGAAATGGGAAACATTGCATACAATGAATGGGCAAAATTACCCGAACGATTCCCCAATTTTGAATTGGATGTATTTCAAATAATGCCCAACCACATGCATGGAATTATAAACGTACGGACAGGGTTTACCCCTGCCCAAAATGATGTACGGGCGGGGTTTACCCCTGCCCAAAACAATGGGCCAAATGGGCAACATAATAATGGGCAACCGCAAGGGATTGCCCCTACGGTTGGTGACATTATTGGTGCATACAAATCATTGGTGGCAAATGCGTGTTTGGAAATATTCAAATCAAAAAATGAAATGATGGGGAAATTGTGGCAACGCAATTATTACGAACACATTATTCGCAACGAACAATCCTATCAAACCATTTCAAATTACATTATTAATAATCCCGCAAAATGGTCGGAGGATAAATTCTATTGTAAATGAAATTCACAGAAGAAAAATTAGAAAAAGCGTTTACTGAGTTGTTGGGGCAAGAAGGCTTTCCCCATCACTTAGGGATTAGCATTGTTCGAAAACCCGAAGAAGTATTGATAGAAGAAGATTTACAAAAGTTTCTATTGAAGCAATACGAAAAGCAAGGAATCACCATCACCGAAGTCAAGTCCATTATCCTACAGTTAAAATCATTACCAGCTTCTGATTTATACGAAAGCAATAAAACCTTTCTAAAAATGCTTTCAGACGGTTTTATTCTGAAACGAGAAGACCGGAACAACAAAGACATTTACATTCAGTTTATTGACTATAACGGGTTAAACAAACACCGGCAGCCGGAAGCCGAGCAACTTTTGAGCCTGGTGGCTGATGATGGTGGCCTTAGCAGACCAGATAATAATATTTACAAGTTTGTCAATCAATTAGAAATAGTTGGCGATGAAAAAAGAATTCCTGACGGAATTATTTACATCAACGGCTTGCCGTTGGTAGTGTTTGAATTTAAGAGTGCCATTCGGGAAGATGCCACTATTTATGATGCGTTCAAGCAACTCACGGTTCGTTATCGAAGAGACATTCCAGAACTGTTTAAATACAATGCGTTTTGCGTTATCAGTGATGGAGTGAATAATAAGTCCGGTTCTTTCTTCGCACCGTATGAGTTTTTCTATGCTTGGCGAAGAGTTGCAGGACTTGCAAAAGATGTGGACGGTATTGACAGCATGTTTACGTTGGTGCAGGGAATGTTTCAACACGATAGGTTGAGAGACATTATCCGAAATTTCATTTACATACCCGACACATCAAAGAAGAATGAAAAAATTGTTTGTCGCTATCCTCAATACTATGCAGCACGAACTTTATTTGAAACGATAAAGAAAGCACAGAAACCAAACGGAAACGGTAAAGGCGGAACTTACTTTGGTGCTACGGGTTGCGGAAAGAGTTTCACCATGCTTTACCTCACCCGGTTGCTGATGAAAAGCGAATACTTTGAAAGTCCGACTATTGTTTTGATTACAGACCGCACCGATTTAGACGATCAACTTTCGGGGCAATTTACCAATGCCAAAAACTTTATTGGCGATAATTTGGTGGTAAGTGTGGAAAGCAGAGCCAATTTGAGAGAGTTGCTACAAGACAGAGAAAGCGGAGGCGTTTTTTTGACAACCATTCACAAGTTTACAGAAGATACAGAGTTGCTAACAAATAGAAGCAATGTAATTTGTATCAGTGACGAAGCACATCGCAGTCAAATAAATTTGGACCAAAAAATAAAAGTAACAGCCAAAGGTGTTACCAAATCTTTTGGCTTTGCGAAATATTTACATGACTCATTACCCAATGCAACATTCGTAGGCTTTACAGGCACACCCATAGATGCAACGCTTGATGTGTTTGGAAAAGTGGTGGATGCTTACACCATGACTGAATCGGTGAAAGATGAAATCACTGTTAGAATTGTGTATGAAGGCAGAGCCGCAAAAGTGGTGTTGAACAATAGTGAACTGGAAAAGATTGAAAAATATTACGAGGGTGCAGCCGAAGAAGGTGCTAACGATTATCAAATAGAACAGAGCAAAGAAGAAACGACAAAAATGAACGCCATACTTGGCGACCCGAAACGATTGAAAGCTATAGCGGACGATTTTGTAAAGCATTACGAAAGCAGGGTTTCGGAAGGTGCAACCGTAAAAGGTAAAGCAATGTTTGTTTGCAGCAGCCGTGAGATTGCGTATGAACTTATAAAAATATTATTGAACTAAGGCCCGAATGGGTAAGGGTATCCCTTGCGGATACCCCAGAAGAAGAAGGGCAACCGCAAGGGATTGCCCCAACTGACCGCAGAGAATTGAAGCCGATTGAACGCTTGAAGATGATCATGGTAAGGGATAAGGATGACCCAAAGGAAATGTGGGATTTGTTAGGCACAGCAGATAGTAGAAGAGAATTAGACAGACAATTCAAAAACGAAAAATCAAACTTCAAAATTGCCATTGTAGTAAATATGTGGCTCACTGGTTTTGATGTGCCGTTTTTGGATAGCATTTATATTGACAAACCAATTCAACAACACAATTTAATTCAAACCATTTCAAGAGTAAACAGAAAGTTCAAAGACAAGAACAAAGGCTTAGTGGTGGATTATATCGGCATCAAAAAACAAATGAATTTGGCGCTGAAAAAATATAGCGAAGGCGACAAAGACAATTTTGAAGACATTGCTGAATCCATCATCATAGTAAGAAATCATCTGGACCTTTTGGCGAAACTGTTTCATCCGTTTGACAGCTCAAAATATTTTAAGGGAACAACTTTGCAACAGTTGAACACTTTGAACATGGCCGCAGAATTTGTTCAACTAACAAAAGAGTTAGAAACCCGTTTTATGGGTTTGGTGAAACGACTGAAAGCCGCTTATGATATTTGTGCAGGAAGCGAACAGTTGACACAAACCGAAAGAGATTTCACCCATTTTTATTTGGCCGTTCGTTCTATTGTTTTCAAACTCACGAAAGGCAACGCACCCGACACCGCACAGATGAATGCCAAAGTTCGGGAAATGATAAAAGAAGCCTTGCAAAGTGATGGAGTAGAAGAGATTTTCAAACTCGGTGATGAAGCAGAATCCGAACAAGACATTTTTGACGCAGATTATTTGGCAAAGATTGATAAGATTAAGATGCCGAATACCAAAATCAAATTGTTGCAACAGTTGCTTGCAAAGGTGATTGGTGAAATAAGAAAAGTGAACAAAGTAAAAGGCATTGACTTTTCTAAAAGGATGCAAACGCTTGTTGAGCGCTATAACCAGCGCGACGAAAATGATGTTTTGCGAAGTGAAGTGTACGAGGAAATGGCGGAAGCATTGACTGAATTGATTTGGGAGGTTCACAAAGAATTTTCGGCGGGTGATGCATTGGGAATTGATTTTGAGGAGAAAGCATTTTACGATATTCTATTGGAGCTATGTGTAAAATATGATTTCAAATATCCTGAGGACAAAATGATAGCACTGGCAAAAGCCGTTAAAAACCTTGTTGACGGACAAGCCAAATTCCCTGATTGGAACAAACGGGACGACATCAAATCAGCATTGAAAGTTGGTTTGATTCTCTTGCTTGATGAATTTGGTTATCCGCCAGTGGAAAGAGATGAGGTATATGTAGAAATATTTGAACAGGCAGAGAATTTTAAGAAGAACAATTAGACACAATAGCCAACGCTTTTGGTAGCACATTTGCATTTTTTGCGAGGTACAAAGCCTAGCAAAAAAAAATGCAACAGAGCTGCCAAGCTAACGCACCAAGACACTGTAAATAATGAATGGACAAGCAACGACAGACAGAAAGCCAGCACATAACAGACCCCGATACAGGTAGACAATAAGATGAAGCTAACAAGACTTTTCAAGGAATTCTTTAACAGCGAAAAAACAGGTGGACTGATTTTGGTTTTTGTAACAGTTCTATCACTTGGACTTGCAAACTCGCCTTGGCAGACAGACTATATTAACTTTTGGCATTTCGATCTTGGCGGACACAGCATCGTTCATTGGATTAATGATGGACTAATGACTATTTTCTTTTTACTCATTGGCTTAGAGTTAGAAAGAGAAATTTATCAAGGGGAGCTTTCCGACATAAAAAATGCTTCATTGCCAATCTTTGGAGCTTTAGGTGGAATACTTGTTCCTGCGGGACTTTTTTTACTACTCAACTTTGGAACAGACACGCAAGCAGGTGCAGGTATTCCAATGGCGACCGACATTGCATTTGCTATTGGCATTTTATCTTTATTGGGCAACAGGGTTCCAGGTTCTCTAAAAATATTCCTTACAGCATTGGCGGTAATGGACGACTTAGGTGCAATAATCGTAATTGCAATTTTTTACACGACCTCCATCGCTTTTGTAAATTTATTTATTGCATTGGGCATCTTTGGTGTTCTACTAATTCTAAAACGACTGAAAGTTCACAACCTAATTCCTTATTTAATTGGTGGTGTGGGCATGTGGTATTTTATGTTGCACTCAGGTGTTCATGCTACAATAACAGGCGTTTTGTTAGCCTTTGCAATTCCATTTGGCAACGGTGAAGAAAAATCTCCTTCATCTATTCTACAACATTTCTTACATAAACCGGTTGCATTTTTCATTCTACCCTTGTTTGCAATTGCTAATACTTGTATTGCGGTTGGCGACAATTGGCAAAGTGGCTTAGGGCAAACAAACAGTTTGGGTATTATGGCAGGACTTGTAATTGGGAAACCTTTAGGCATTTTTCTTTTCTCATTTATTGGTGTGGGTTTAGGGCTTTGTGTTTTGCCGACAGACTTGAAATGGAAAAATATTATCGGAGCAGGTTTCTTAGGTGGTATCGGTTTTACAATGTCAATCTTTATTGCGCTTCTTGCATTTGACAATGCAGACATAATTAACGATTCAAAAATTGCAATTCTTATTGCTTCACTTATTGCTGGGACAATTGGGTTTATATGGCTTCGGCTGACACTTAAAACCCAAAATGAAAATGACTAAACCCGTTAGTGGCATGAGTAAAAGATGCCGTGCCAAGACCAACAGACAGAAAAATGACAGAAACATACATACAAGACAAAATATTTGACAAATACGACTTTTCGAAAATTCCTTTGACAAAAGGTGAATACGAAAGCTGTATTTTCATGAACTGCAACTTTGCCGACAATGACCTTTCAGACTTTAAGTTTATAGAATGTGAATTTTTAAGTTGCAATTTAAGTTTAGCCAAACTAAACAATACTGCCTTTCGAGACATCATGTTCAAAGACTGTAAAATGTTAGGGCTTCGTTTTGATACTTGTAATGAGTTTGGACTTTCTTTTTCGTTTGATTGTTGCCAACTTAACCACTCTTCATTTTACAAAATCAAAATCAAAAAAACGATTTTCAAAAATTCTCAATTACAAGAAATTGATTTCGCGGATTGTGACCTAAATAATTCTGTTTTTGAAAACTGTGATTTGACCAGAGCCACTTTTGAAAACACTAATATTGAAAAAGCGGATTTTCGGACTTCTTTCAACTATTCTATTGATCCGGAAATAAACCGAATTAAGAATAGACTTCTTTCCAAAATGGGTTTATTCTAAAAATAAGTACACTAGACTATGTGTTCTGTTGATTGAATTGTGGAAAACAGAAGTTTGATAATTTCTTTGCTTCAGCGATGGGCAATTATTCAAAACAGCCAAAGGCACAGTTTAAACGTAGTACAGAGTCACCGGAGAGGTGTTTCATCTGATGGGCAGGTCTAGAAGAGGCACAAAGCGAAAGCACCCAAGCCGTGGAGTGGCTCCAAATTAAGTTTAGAGGACAAGGTTTTGATGCTCCTGATGTATTACAGGAGTATCGAACGACGTTCCATATTGGCGTTCCTATGACATTAGTGAATCGGCGGTTTGCAAAATAATTATGGATACGGAGCATAAGCTCATCAACGATCCCGTTTCATTTGCCCGGCAAAAAGGTACTTACCTGTCCGGAAAATAAGTTTGAGCTTAGTCTGGATAGATGTGACGGAAACCCCTATTGAGCGACCAAAAACAGCGGCGTTATTACTCAGGTAAAAAGAAAAGACACACTTAAAATCACAGATAATAGCAGACCAAAATACCCGACAGATTGTTTGCACCGAAGTGGGAAATGGACGCAAGCATGATTACAAGCTGTATAAACAAAGCCAAACACCCATCCATCCCACCATAACCGCAGAAGTAGATACCGGATACCAAGGATTACAAAAGGCACATCCCAATACCGAAATACCAAAGAAAAGAAGCAAGAAAATCCGCTTACCAAAACAGATAAACAAAGAAACCAACGGATATCCTCCACAGGTGGCTATCGAGAATATCATCCGAAAACTCAAAATATTCAGAATACTGGCTGAAAATTCAAACAGAAGAAGAAGGTTCAAATTGCGGCTCAACCTAATCGCGGCTATTGCTAACTTACTAACTAAGCCTATTTGATTTTGGAAAGAGGTCTAGTGCAAGGTTTTCCATCTTCGGTGTTTCAGGTCTTTTAGACAAATATGATATTGAAATTGAACAAAAATAATTGAGCAAAAAGGATGACACCAAGAATTGAAGATTTGAAGGAAAAGAAGCTAATTGGTAAACGTCTAACTATGAGTTTGGCCAACAACAAGACAGGAGGATTATGGCAAAATTTTATGCTAAAACGCAGAGAAATAACAAACAGTGTTACGAACGATTTGATTTCAATGCAAGTTTATAAACCGACATATTTTGCAGACTTTAAACCAACAAATGAATTTGAAAAATGGGCAACTGTTGAAGTAGTAGATTTTGACAAGGTGCCGACAGATATGGAAACATTCTTATTGTCCGGCGGACTTTATGCCGTATTTGAATATATAGGTTCAAGTAACGACCCAAGTATTTTTCAATACATTTTTGGAACATGGCTGCCAAGTTCTGCTTATGGTTTAGATGATAGACCTCATTTTGAGGTGTTGGGCGATAAATACAGAAAAAATGACCCAGCATCAGAAGAAGAAATTTGGATACCAATAAAACTGAAATAATAACGCCAGCCACTAACCGGTATTTTGCAAAAGTGACGGTTCCGCCAACGCACAAAGGAAATTGAATTTCTATTGCTAACACCCATTACACACATTTTGGTCTGCCCGGACCTGATTTTACCACTGTAAGCAATACAAAAAGAGTATAAGTTCATCGAGTTTTATTTCACTTCATATCAAATCCCCCACTTTAAAATTCTACCTTTGTTGCTGAACAATGAGTGTGATTTGGGCCGTATATTACTAATAGACGATGAAGAAAAACTTCGGGCCCTGCTGACACGCATTATCAGTTTGGAGGGCTTTGAGGTGGTGCAGGCGGCTGACTGCAAAGCGGCCTTAAAGAAGTTAGACCAAACTGACTTTGACATTGCCCTTTGCGATGTAAAGCCGCCTGACGGAAGCGGGGTTGAACTCTCCAAAAGAATAAAAGACAAGTTTCCGCACATTGAGGTCATCTTACTGACCGCTTACGGCAACATTCCTGACGGCGTCCAAGCAATCAAAAACGGAGCATTTGACTACATTACAAAAGGAGACGACAACAACAAAATAATTCCGCTATTGCATCGTGCTATGGATAAGGTAACTCTTGCCAAGCGTGTGCAACAGTTACAGAAACAAGTTGGCGACAAGTATTCATTTGACAACATCATCGGGAAATCAAAACCAATTCGTGCAGCTATTGATTTAGCGCAAAAAGTTGCCGACACCGACACTACAGTTTTATTGTTGGGCGAAACAGGACAGGCAAAGAAGTTTTTGCTCAAGCCATTCATAGCGCAAGCAGTAGGGCAAACAAGCCGTTTGTTGCTATCAACTGTTCTGCATTTAGCAAAGAACTTTTGGAAAGTGAAATGTTTGGACACAAAGCCGGAGCCTTTACCGGAGCAAACAAGGACAAAAAAGGTTTGTTTGAAGAAGCCAATACCGGAACTATTTTCTTGGACGAAATCGGAGAAATGAGTTTAGAGTTACAGGCAAAGTTACTTCGGGTAATTGAAACAGGTGAATTTATAAAAGTAGGAGAAAGTAAAACGAGCAAAACCAACGTCCGCATCATTGCTGCTACACATAGAGATCTGCAAAAAGAAATTTCAGACGGGCATTTTCGGCAGGATTTATTTTACCGCTTATCCGTATTTCAAATCGAATTACCCTCACTTCGTGAAAGAGTAGCAGATATAGAACCTTTGGCTAAGCATTTTACAGCCTTCTTCTCGGCCAAAATCAATAAGAAAATAAAATCGCTGTCTAGTGACTTTGTTGAGGCACTAAAACAACATCAGTGGAATGGAAACATTCGTGAACTGAAAAATGTAATTGAGCGGAGTGTGATTTTATCAAACAATGATGAACTAACTTTTGAAAATTTACCTATTGAGCTACAAAGGGTTTGTTCCGTTTCAAAACACGGAAAGCAACTTTCCGCGTTTGATTTGGCAAGTGCCGAAAAACTTCATATTCAGAAGGTGCTGAACTACACCAGCGGAAACAAAACTGAAACTGCGCGGCTATTAAATATTGCCACAACTACCCTTTACCGCAAACTTGAGGAGTTTAAAATCAGTTAAAGCATAGCGTTTTGCTATGCCTCACCGTTTCATTTTGCAACGGCTTTCAATCCCACATTTTTCCTAAAATTCCTCAAACCCTTTGTCTGTAAAGGGTTTTGCCTTCCAGAATGTGATATGGAACGACTTTGGTAATTCCTATTGCCAAAAAAGAAACAACCATGACAACCGTAATTCTTATCGCAGCCGGGCTTTTATGCTTCACGCTGTTTTACAAATCCATCAACTTCTTTGAAAAAATCTAAACAACATGACCGCACTATTCATCATCGCTATTTTTCTTTTCGGCTACATGATTTATGTATTACTCAAACCGGAAAAATTCTAGACCATGAATTGGGAAAAAGTAAAAGAGGCAGTAGTATTCATTCTCTCCATGCTATTCACATTGTCAATGCTCTATCTTGTTTACTGGAAGGCCAAAGTCTTATTTAAGTTCTAAAAACAACAAACAAAATGAATACTGAAATACTTGGAATAATCTTGATGTATGTCGCGGTAGTCTCTCTTGCCATTCCGCTTGGCAGATACATCGGTAAAGTTTTTACCGATGAAAAAACATGGCTGGATAAAATTTTCAATCCGCTTGACCAACTCTTTTTAAACTGAGTGGTATTGACCCAACTAAAGAAATGAACTGGAAACAGCATTTGGTGGCATTGCTTATCATCAATACCTTTTGGTTTCTCATTTCCATGTTCACGCTTACTAATATGAGTTGGCTGCCGCTCAATCCTGACAGCAACCCATCCATGTCTGCCGACCTTGCTTTCAATACTTCCGTGAGTTTCGTTACCAACACCAACTTGCAACACTATTCAGGCGAAAGCGGTTTATCTTATTTCGGTCAACTCATTTTAATGCTGTGGCAGTTCATTAGTGCTGGAACAGGCATTGCAATTTGTGCAGTAGTTTTTCTTGCCATGAAAGAGCGCACAGCTCAAACACTTGGCAACTTTTATTTCTTTTTTGTGAGAAGCTGCACACGCATTTTATTACCGCTTGCTTTTGTAGTGGCTTTGCTGCTTGTTTTTAACGGAACACCCATGACATTTGAAGGCAAAGACACGATAACAACATTGCATGGCGACACCGTGCAGATAAGCCGAGGTCCCGTTGCTGCTTTTGTTGCGATTAAACATTTAGGAACAAATGGGGGTGGTTTTTTTGGTGCAAACTCTGCTCATCCTCTTGAGAATCCAAGCTACTTCACCAACATAGTTGAAATGGTTACACAAATGTTGATTCCTATAGCCATGATTTTTGCATTGGGTTTTGTTATCAAAAGACGAAAGCTCTCCTGGATGATTTTTGGAGTCATGAGTCTTGGGTTTATTCTGCTAACCATTCCAACTATTGTGTCAGAAATGGGAGGGAATCCGAAAATAGCTGAAATGGGAATAAGCCAGAACATGGGAAGTATGGAGGGAAAAGAAATCCGTTTCGGTTCTGCAGCTTCAGGATATTGGAGTATTGCTACTACTGTAATATCAACTGGGAGTGTTAACTCCATGCACGATAGTTTTACGCCCTTAAGTGGAATGTTTCAAATGCTGGGAATGATGATAAATTCCTTTTATGGTGGTGTAGGTGTAGGAATGTTGAACTTCTACATCTTCATCATTCTGGCTGTTTTTATTAGTGGTTTAATGGTAGGCCGCACGCCGGAATTTTTAGGTAAAAAGATTGAAGCTAAAGAAATGAAAATTGCTATGATCATAGCCTTGCTTCATCCATTCCTGATTTTGACAGGAACAGCTCTATCGAGTTTTCTTTACACAAGCAACCCCGAAGCATTTTCCGGTTGGTTGGCAAATCCGGGCTTTCACGGTTTCAGCGAAGTGCTTTATGAGTTCAGTTCCTCATCAGCCAACAACGGAAGCGGTTTTGAAGGATTGGGAGACAATACACCTTTCTGGAACATCGCTTGCGGATTGGTAATGCTCTTTGCACGTTACCTACCTATTATAGGCCCTGTTGCGATTGCGGGGAGTTTAGCATCTAAAAAGTTTATTCCTGAAGGCAACGGCACATTAAAAACAGATACTGCCACATTTGGCTTAATGGTTTTTGCAGTTATTGCCATTGTAGCAGCACTTTCATTTTTCCCTGCACTCACATTAGGACCGATTGCAGAATATTTCTCACTCTATTAAAACTTATAAGTCATGACTAAGGCAAAAGTACATCCTTGTTTCAATCTCAACTGTTGGAAGAGGCACTCATACAATCGTTCATTAAACTGAACCCGAAAACCATGTTCAGCAATCCGGTCATGTTCACCGTTTGGATTGGCACTTTGGTAATGCTCATAGTTTCCCTTTGGACTATATCTGGTGCAATTGGACAAGGTTCATTTGCTTATAATTTTGTTGTCTTTATAGTGTTGCTGCTCACTTTGCTCTTCGCCAATTTTGCTGAAGCAATTGCTGAAGCAAGAGGAAAAGCACAGACCGATAGTTTGCGTAAAACACGCGAAGAAACTCCTGCAAAACTGGAAAACGGCCAAACGGTTCCTTCTTCTCAGCTAAAAAAGGGCAACATCTTTATCTGCGAAGCAGGAGATACAGTTCCCACTGACGGAGAAATTATTGAAGGTATTGCAACTATTGATGAAAGTGCTATCACAGGCGAAAGTGCACCCGTTATTCGTGAAGAGGGGGGAGATAAAAGTTCTGTTACCGGAGGAACAAAAGTGTTGAGCGATAGAATTAAAGTAGTCGTTACCACACAACCCGGTGAAAGTTTCTTGGATAAAATGATTGCGCTGGTGGAAGGTGCAAGCCGTCAAAAAACACCGAACGAAATTGCACTTACTATTTTATTGGCAGGTTTCACATTGGTGTTCATCATCGTTTGCGTTACGCTCAAACCCTTTGCTGATTATGCCAACACCCCCATCACCATTGCTGCATTCATTTCACTTTTCGTTTGTTTAATTCCTACAACCATTGGCGGTTTACTTTCTGCTATTGGCATTGCAGGAATGGACAGGGCTTTACGAGCCAATGTAATTACCAAAAGCGGAAAGGCGGTGGAGACCGCAGGCGATATTGATGTGTTGTTGTTGGACAAAACGGGAACTATCACTATCGGCAATCGCAAAGCCACCAAATTTTATCCCGCTAATGGTATGGACGAAAAACAGTTCATCAAATCAGTCGTGCTCAGCTCCATGAGCGACAGCACACCCGAAGGGAAATCAATCATTGAATTAGCAGGTATAAATCCACTCAATTACAAGATTGAGAATGCACGCTTCATAAAATTCACGGCTGAAACAAGAAGTTCAGGTATTGATTTTGAAAACACTCGTATTCGTAAAGGGGCATCTGATGCAATCAGAAATTTGTGCGAAAAATCAGGAAGCAGTTTTCCAACCGAAACTGCCGAGCAGGTAAAACTGATTTCAAGCAATGGAGGAACTCCGCTTGTAGTTTCTGAAAACGAAAAGGTGATAGGTGTCATTGAATTGCAGGACATCATCAAGCCAGGCATCCAGGAACGCTTTGAGCGTCTTCGAAAAATGGGAATTAAAACTGTGATGGTAACAGGCGACAATCCGCTCACAGCAAAATATATAGCTGAAAAAGCGGGTGTGGATGATTTTATTGCCGAAGCAAAACCAGAGGATAAAATGAATTATATCCGCAAGGAACAATCAGAAGGAAGATTGGTTGCCATGATGGGTGATGGAACAAACGATGCTCCGGCACTGGCGCAAGCTGACGTTGGTGTTGCAATGAACAGCGGAACACAGGCAGCTAAAGAAGCCGGCAACATGGTTGATTTGGATAATGACCCCACCAAACTGATTGAGGTGGTTGAAATTGGGAAACAACTTTTAATGACACGCGGCACACTCACCACTTTCAGTATTGCCAACGATGTGGCAAAATATTTTGCCATTGTTCCGGCGCTTTTTATCACATCAATTCCCGCTTTGCAAGGTTTGAACATTATGAAATTGCATAGTCCTGAAAGTGCCATTCTTTCGGCTGTAATTTTTAATGCCATCATTATCCCCTTGCTCATTCCGCTTGCGCTAAATGGCGTGACCTACAAACCTATTGGAGCCAGTGCGCTGCTGCGCAGAAATCTTCTCATCTATGGTTTGGGTGGCGTAATCGTTCCGTTCATCGGCATTAAACTCATTGACTTAGTTGTTTCTCTATTCTTTTAAAACTCAAATAATATGAAATCAAATATTCTTCCGGCCATCAAACTCACACTGCTTTTATTAGTGTTCTTCTGTGGCATCTACACTTTAGTTATTTACGGAATTTCGCAGTTCGCATCAAACAGCGGTAAAGGCGATATCGTTACCCACAATGGTAAAACCTATTATAGCAATATCGCGCAAAGTTTTACGGACGATAACTATTTCTGGTCGCGTCCGTCGGCTGTTGCATACAATGCGGCGGGCAGTGGAGGAAGCAACAAAGGTCCTTCAAATCCTGATTACTTAGCCGAAGTGCAATCGCGCATTGACACTTTCCTCGTTCACAACCCCGGCATTGACAAATCAGAAATTCCAAGTGATTTAGTAACAGCCAGCGGTAGCGGACTAGACCCTCACATTTCTGTGCAAGCTGCTAAGGTGCAGGTTAAGCGCATTGCAAAAATTCGCGGCATTGCCGAAGCAAAAATTCAGGAACTCATTATTTTAAACACCGAGAAGCCCTTGTTCGGTTTGTTCGGAACAGAACACATCAATGTTTTAAAACTCAACATCGCCTTAGACAATCTTAAATAAAGATCAAAATGAAAGCTTCCATTAACTACAGTATTGCATTTTTAATCTTCTCCTTTCAGTTCTCAATTTCTAATTCACTTAACGCGCAAACAACTTTATCTGAAGCCGACAGGCAAGTCATTATTCAGCAGATAAAACAGGAAGTGTTAGACAGTTTGAAAAGCGAACCATCAAAACCTATTGGGCAAATTTCAAAAGCACTAACCATTTCCGGTTACTTGAAACTTATTACAGTTATGATTTTGCAAACCCTGCAAATCATGTTCGTCAGCCTTTTGTTTATTCATTCAATAGACACAATGAATTCAATTTGAATTTGGGGTACATCAAACTAGCTTTTGCGACGGAGAATATTCGTGCCAACATTGCACTTATGGCGGGGGTATACAGCAACGACAATCTTTCGGCAGAACCTGGAGTATTGAAAAATGTTTTTGAAGCTAACACAGGGGTCAAGATTTTAAAAAAGAAAAACCTTTGGATTGATGCGGGAATTTTTGTTTCTCACATTGGCTTTGAAAGTGCAATCGGTAAAGATTGTTGGAATTTAACCCGCAGCATCTTAGCCGACAATTCTCCTTACTATGAAACAGGGGTAAAAATTTCTTACACCACCGACAACGGCAAATGGTTTGTAAGTGGACTAATTCTGAACGGTTGGCAGCGCATTTACCGCAGAGACGGAAATAATTTTCCCGCCTTCGGTCATCAACTCACTTTCAAACCCAATTCAAAAATCACCCTCAACAGCAGTTCATTTGTCGGCAGCGATATGCCCGACAGCACAAGACAAATGCGCTACTTCCACAATCTGTATGGACAATTCCAGTTGCACGAAAAATTCGGGATAATTGTTGGCTTTGACATTGGCGCGCAACAGCAATCAAAAAACAGCAGCACTTACAACACTTGGTATTCGCCTGTTTTAATTCTTAAAGTAAGCCCCACCGATAAATTCAGCATTGCCGCAAGAGGCGAATATTACAGCGATGCAAATGGAGTAATTATTGCAACCGGAACTCCCAACAATTTTCAGACCTTTGGATATTCATTAAACTTTGATTATCTCATTCATAATAATGTTTTGTGGCGTGTGGAGGGAAGGGGATTTTCAAGCAAAGACAAAATTTTTATGCTGAACGATAAACCCAACAAAAACAATTATTTCTTAACCACTTCACTTGCCGTTTCATTCTGATGGAAGAAACAAGAAAGTCTGCTGAAGAATTTCTCAACCTGATTAAAAAGTCAAGACGCGGAAAGTTCAAAATCTATATCGGCATGAGTGCTGGTGTGGGAAAAACATTTCGCATGTTGCAAGAAGCTCATACACTTCTCAAAACTGGTATTGATGTAAAAATCGGTTACATAGAAACTCATTACCGGAAAGAAACGCATGATTTGTTGGAAGGGCTTTCGGTTATTCCACGCAGGAAACTTTTTTACAAAGGCAAAGAGTTAGAGGAATTAGATGTGCAAGCGGTTATTTCGCTTCGCCCTGAAGTGGTGATTGTTGACGAGTTGGCACACACCAATATTCAGGGAAGTAAAAACGAAAAGCGTTGGCAGGATGTACTGGAGATTTTGGAAGCAGGAATAAATGTTATCAGTGCTATAAACATTCAGCACATTGAAAGTTTGAATGAAGAAGTAAAAGCTATCACAGGTGTTGAAGTGGCAGAACGAATTCCTGATAAAGTTCTGGCTCTTGCCGATGAAGTGGTAAACATTGACCTCACTGCCGATGAATTGATTGTTCGTTTAAAAGAAGGGAAAATTTATCAGGCCGAAAAAATTCAGGCGGCATTAAATAACTTCTTCAAACCAGAACACATTTTGCAGTTGCGCGAACTCGCATTGAAAGAAGTGGCATCGCAGGTAGAGCGCAAAGTGGATATTGAAGTGCCGAAAAATATTGCTCATCGCCATGAGAAGTTTTTGGCTTGTATTAGCAGCAACGAGAAGACCGCAAAGAATGTAATCCACAAGACCTCTAGGTTAGCCAGTTACTACAACGCACAATGGTTTGTGCTGTATGTTCAAATTCCAGCAGAGGACACCGCGAAAATTCCTTTGGACAAGCAACGACATCTCATCAACAATTTTAAACTTGCTACTGAGTTAGGCGGGCAAGTAATTCGGGTGCAAGAGAAGAATATTCCGTTTGCCATGATCGAACAGGCGAAGAAACACAACATCACTACCATTTGTATTGGTAAGCCGCATTTGAATTTGTTTAAAATAATTTTGGCTACAAATATTTTTAATGAGTTGCTGAATAATTTGTCAGCATCTGATATTGATCTTGTAATTCTATCGTAATATGAAAATCAAAACAAAACTAACTCTCTGGGTCAGCTTTCTTTTTTTGCTGATAGTAATTCTGATTGCTGCAGGTCTAAAATACACTAATCAGATTTCAAATGAAACACAGAACATCTTAGTCGACAACTACAACACCATTGATGATTCGCGCAAAATGCTCATTGCGTTGGATATGGTTGTTGTCTCCTATACGGCTATTGACACCTTTCAGCATAATCTTACCAATCAGCAAAACAATATCACCGAAAAGGGCGAGGAACAACTCACTGCCAAGCTCACACTTGATTTTGAAAAGTTGAAAGCCAATCGCCACGACAGTTCGGTGTATGTAAGCATCCGAAGCGACCTTGCCGATATAATGCTACTGAATATGCAAGCCATTCAACGCAAAAGCGAAATTGCAAAGCAGACTGCCCGAACCGCAACCATTATGATTTCCTTAATCGGAACGTTTTGTTTTCTACTTGCTTTTTCACTGCTCTTAAACCTGCCATCAAATATTGCCAATCCTATTAAAGAACTTACTGAAAGTGTTAGAGAAATCGCTGCAAAAAACTATGCGCAGCGTGTGCATTTTGAACAGCACAATGAATTTGGAGAGTTAGCACAATCATTTAATGTCATGGCAGAAAAACTACAGGAATACAACAACAGCAATCTTGCCAAATTGATGCAGGAGAAAAGGAGAATTGAAGCGCTCATCAACAATATGCACGACCCGGTAATTGGGTTGGACGAGAACCGGAAAATACTGTTCATAAATGATGAAGCGTTGAGAATATCAGGGCTTAAACTGGATGATGTAGTAGGAAAGCCCGCAGAGGAAATTGCAGTGTATAATGATTTAATCCGTTCATTAATTAGAGATGTGCTTAAACCAAATGGCAACGGAAATAAGCAGCAACGGCTGCTAAAAATATTTGCTGACAATAAAGAGAGTTTCTTTGAAGAAGAGATCATTCCTATTTCAATTATTCCCACAGCCGAAAAACAATCCAGACATATTGGCGATGTTATCATTCTTCAAAACATTACACCATTCAAGGAGCTGGATTTTGCCAAAACAAATTTTATAGCCACCGTTTCACACGAACTCAAGACACCTATCTCCTCTATTCTTATGAGTTTAGCTCTTTTGGAGAATGAAAAAGTAGGCACGGTCAATTCAGAACAGAAGCAACTAATTCAAAGTGTAAAGGAGGATAGTGAGCGGTTATTAAAAATTACGGGTGAACTGTTGAACATGACACAGGTTGAAACAGGAAAAATATAATTGAGTTTGCAGCCCACTCCACCCAAGGAAATCATTCACTATGCTTTGGAAGCTGTAAAAGTTCAGGCAGAACAAAAGAATATTTCCATTGAAACTAATTGTCCCGAAAACATTCCGAATGTAAATGCAGACTGTGAGAAAACCGCTTGGGTACTTACCAATCTTTTGTCAAATGCTGTGCACTATTCTTACGAAAATTCAAATGTGTTGATTACGGTAAAAGAAGTTGAAAACAAAATTCAGATTTTGGTAAGGGACTTCGGTAAAGGTATTGACCAGAAATATCAGCATAAAGTTTTTGACCGCTATTTCCAAATTCCCGGGAGCAGCAAATCAGGAACGGGGCTTGGGCTTGCCATTAGCAAGGAATTTATTGAAGCCCAAGCAGGAGAGATTTTTCTACAAAGCGAGGTGGGAAAGGGCAGTGTTTTCTCAATTGCATTAAACAAATCACCGGCATGATACTTTTCGGGGTTTAATACATTAAATCTGATACAGAATACGGGCTACAACCTTCCTCATTCCCGGCTCCATTATATATGAGATATTCTCTGCTATTGAACCGAGTCTGTTCACTAAACTTTGACTTGTTTTTCCGGCTGGTTTGTCTCTCCCCGCAATAAACCAGACTATTTTTACGGCAGACTTGCCTATTTCTGCGCCAGAATGAGTCTGGATATTTGCCGAAAACATACAAATTAGCAGAAAAACATGAAGAAATAGTATATTGTAACTATTTATCATCATGGTTGGTTTAAAATCTTAAATATATTAAATACATTATACATCAGTCGCTTATCTATCATAGATGTTTGGTATAAGATAGAGGACCTGCTATTTTTGATCGAATTAAAACACCCCGAGAGTGATTTGCTTGGGGACTCGATAGCTAGAATCAGCGGCGATAAATACACGTGTTAGCAGTAAGAAGATTGGAGAAATAAACAGCCCATTTGGTGATTTTGAAATTTAGCAAATAAAAAATGGAGAGAAAAGTGAAGCGACAGAGTTTTTGGCTAAAACCTTCACTTTATATCCTGAAATCTTAAGAGATTCATGCGATAAAGTTGTGTTTATAAACAAGTTACAAGTAACCTTAAAAGACAGGTAGTGCTAAAAATGAACAGACGGGAAAACGACATAAAAACCGACGCGCATAGGGACATTCGGGATTTAATCAGGCAAATAAACCAAGCCATAACAATCTATAAAAAGAGCCAATTTCTCCTCCAGCAATAAACATTGGGTTGGTTGAAATCGTATCTTTAGGCTATGAACATTTTAGTAATAGAAGACGATACAACTTTGAACAAAAATATTAATGAGGCTTTGCGGGCGGAAAACCTAAATGCTGAAAGTGTTTTTGATGGTTTGTTGGCAGAAAGGATGCTGAAAAGAGGCCATTTCGATTGTGTCGTAATGGACGTTAACTTACCCGAAAAGACAGGTTTTGAGTTGTGCCGTGAATACAGAAAATTTAATGCCACGACACCAGTCCTGATGTTAACTGCATTTAGCGAATTGGACGATAAAGTGAAAGGGTTTGATTGCGGTGCAGATGATTATCTCACAAAACCCTTCTTTATGCGGGAGTTGATTTTAAGGATTAATGCACTCATTAAGCGAAACAAAAATCAAAATTCCAATCGTCAGGAAAGTACACAGATAATTGCAGGAGATATAATCATTAATCAAGCAACAAAAAAGGTTTTAAGACAGGGAAATGAGATTTTACTCACACCACGAGAATACCAGATTTTACTAAAACTTGCAGAAAACAAAGGGGAAATCGTCCCCAAAAGCGACCTGATAAAAGAAATCTGGGGCGGGGCAGTTGGTACCAACACAAACACGATTGAAGTGTATATAAATTTCTTAAGGAACAAATTAGATAAGCCCTTTGGTAAAAATACTATTAAAACAAAAGTTGGTTATGGTTATTATTTAGATATTGAATGAAGATTAGGAATAAAATACTTATCTATTTTTCTAGCACGGTAATCTCTCTTGTAGGTGTTACATTTTTTATCATTTACCTTTTCTTTTCAGCTAACAGGGAAGAACAATTTCAACAAAGACAGAAACAAAAAATTTCAACAACGCTATATTTTCTGTCTGAAATAAGAAAAACTGATGAAGAGTTGATCGAAGCCATAGACCACCTGACAATCAATGATTTATTTGATGAAAAATTATTGCTTTTTAATGACAAAAAAGAACTTATCTATTCAAGTGTTGATGACACTCCTGTTCCTGTTTCAAAAGAAATGCTTTCTAAATTAGATTCTAAGAACCGATGGGTTGAAACCAAAGATGGATTATATGATGTAATTGGAACTTATATTGAACAAAATGGGAAGACTTATTTCGGTATCAGTAAAGCGTATGATACATTTGGCTATGCGAAATTGTTTTTCTTCGCAACGTTCTTCTCGTTTCTGTTATCGCCATTACAGCTGCTGTATTGCTGGTTTCATTTTATCTTGCAAAAATAATTTCAAAACCACTAACCGGCCTCGCTGACCTACTAAGTTTATACAGATTGGGTGAAAATCGATTACCCGAAAATATTAAAACAACAACTTTTGAAATTTCATATCTTAATGAGAAATTTAATGAGCTGGTTCAAAGAACGCATGAAGCATTTGCTTTTCAAAAACATTCTATCCATCACATTTCTCATCAGTTAAAAACACCCATTACAGTTTTAATCTCTGAATTGGAGAGAATAAAAAGCTATAATGAAGCAGAAAAAATAAAATCAGAACTTGAAAATCAAATCATTAAAACCAAATCATTAGCCGATATTATCAATGTGCTTCTTGAAATTTCAAAAGTCGAAGCAGGGCAGACTATCAGCAGGGAGCAAATGCGAATTGATGAAATTATTTTTGACAGTATTGAAGAACTAAATACGCTTTATCCTAACTTTAACTTTGAAATAAATTACTTACCCCAAGAGCCAGATGCCAATAATCTAATTTTGAATATTAATGAAATGCTCATCAGGCAGGCAATTCAAAATTTATTAAGTAATTGTATTGCTTACAGCAATAATTCAAAAGCTGAAGTAAAAATTGATTGTAGGTTAAAGCAGGAGTTAAGAATATTCATTAGTAATACTGGCAAAGTTGTTTCAAAAGGAGAAGAAAAATATTTGTTCAATCATTTTTTTAGAGGAGAAAATAGTCGGGGTATAACAGGCTTTGGGTTAGGTTTGGTTCTTGCGAAACAGATAATCGTTCTCAATTCCGGCAGTATTGTTTACTCCAATCCTTCTGCAAACCTCAATGTATTTGAGCTCCGATTTCCATTAAGCTAAATTTTATTCGCTTTAAGGTTTCTTTAAGGTTGTTCTATTGACCTTCGCATCGCACTTTTAAGCAGCGAAGCAAAAATGAATATTAGCAAATTCGGAAAAATTATTTTTATTACTCTTATAGTCTCCACATCAATAAAGGCACAGGATACTTTAAAAATAAATATTTATCAAGCCGATAGTATTTTTCTAAAAAATAGTTTTTATCTGCTGGCTGCTTCTATGAATATAGAAGCGCAGAAAGCGCAAATGATACAAGCGAAACTCTATCCCAACCCCATTTTTACAGCCGACTTTAATACTTACGACACTGAAAACAACAGAGCATTTCATGTAGGCGAAACAGGGCAAAAAACATTTCAGTTTGAACAGCTTATTTTATTAGGGGGCAAACGGAAATCGGAAATAGAAATGGCGAAAACGAATGTCGCCATTGCCGAATTGGAATTTCAACAACTTACCCGTAATCTGAAGTATCAGTTGCATAGCAGTCTTTATTCTGTAGGGCAGCAGGAATTTTTATTGCACAAATACAATCAACAACTTACTTTATTGGACAGCTTGCTTTCCGCCTATCAAACACAAGTGGACAAAGGAAATATCCCACTGAAAGAATTAGTTCGACTGAAAGGAGCATACCTCAAATTGAATAACGACCGTGCTGAGCTTTTTAAAGAATATTTCGCTACTCAATCCACTTTACAAAAAGTACTGCAAGTATTTGCTGTCGTAAAATTTGAATTTTCCGAAGATGATATAGTACAATATGTAAAACTTATTTCATTGGATGAACTCAAAGTGATTGCATCTGCAAACCGACCTGATTTATTAATTGTACAACAGAACAGCCTTTTATCACAACAATATCTTCAGTATCAAAAAAGGGTAGCTGTGCCCGACATCAACCTGTTTACATCTTACGACCAAAGGGGAGGAGCTTTCCAAAATCAAGTCAATGCAGGCATTTCAATTCCGCTTCCATTATGGAACCGAAATCAGGGAAACATAAAAACAGCTCAATATAAATTACAGGAAAGTCAATATCAAACTCAGTCACTGCAAAATGGAATAAACACAGAGATACAAAACGCTTATGCGTATTACTCACAAACCATTTCGGAATATAAAAAGGCAACCAATTTATACAATCAGGATTTTGAAATTACCATTAATGGAATGACTGAAAATTTTCAAAAGCGAAATGTATCAATTATAGAATTCATTGACTTTTTTGAAGCATACAATGAAGTGTTGACCGAACTAACAAGAATTAAAACTCAATTGGTGTCTTCTGCCGAAGAATTGAACCTGCTAACTGGAAAAGACATTTACTAAAACAGCACATAGAAAATATGAATACTAACAAACAATACATTCAAGTATTAGCATTGCTAATTTTTAGTTTAATCCTTCTAAGTGGATGTAACGAAAATAAAACAGAAGAAAAACAAATTGCCTTCTCTATAAGCGACACCATGTTTGCCCGTCTTAGTTTTTCTGTCGCCCAAACACAAATTGCTAAAGACAAAATCCGCTTGTTTGGCAAAATAACAGCAGATAACAATAAAACCGCCCAAGTCTTTCCTGTAATGAGCGGAGTAGTAAAATCTATTGATGTTGAGTTAGGAGATTATGTAAAACAAAATCAGCTGCTGGCAAGCATTCAAAGCAGCGAGGTGGCAAATTTTCAAAAAGAAAAATTGGATGCTCTGAATGACGTTGCCATTGCCGAAAAAAACTTGCAAGTAGCAAGAGACTTGTATGTTGGAAAACTGAATTCAGAAAAAGATGTATTAGCTGCCGAAAGAGAGTTGGACAAAGCTAAAGCTGAATTATCCCGCATCAATGAAATATACAGCATTTATCAGTTAAAGACGGGCTCTGTTTACAACATTACTTCTCCTATCAGTGGATTTGTCGTAACAAAAAGAATCAATCAGAATGAACAGTTACGTTCTGATGGTAACGAACCAATATTTTCAGTAGCCGACATAAACGAAGTATGGGTATTAGCCAATGTAAATGAAAGTGACATCTCAAAAATACAGGTTGGCTATGATGTGGAAATCAAAACGCTTGCTTTTCCCGATGTGATTTATAAAGGGAAAATAGATAAAATATTTAATGCCATTGACCCTGCAACAAAATCTATGAAAGTGAGAATAAAAGTTCCTAATACCGATTTAAAACTTAAACCCGAAATGAATTGCACGGTAAGCGTAGAATTTTCCGAAAGCCAAAATATGGTTTCAGTTCCTTCATCTGCGCTCATTTTTGATAAAAGTAAATACTGGTTGATGGTATTTAAAGACAGGCATAATATTGAAACAAGAGAAATAGAAATATACAGGCAGTTAGGCGATACCACCTATATAAAAAGTGGAATACAACACGGAGAAACAGTTATATCCAAAAATGCGTTATTGATTTATGATGCCATTAACGACTAATCGCCCATGAATAATTTTATAAAAAACATAATCAGCTTTTCGCTAAAAAATAAATTCTTCACTTTCTTTTGGGTGGGTATTTTAGTCATTGCCGGAACGTTCAGTTTCATAAGGATTCCTATCGAAGCATTTCCCGATGTGACCAATACACAAATTATTATTGTAACGCA
Organism: Bacteroidota bacterium; assembly: GCA_016722375.1. Lineage (NCBI taxonomy): Bacteria > Pseudomonadati > Bacteroidota > Bacteroidota bacterium. The sequence continues at coordinate 123,920 of JADKJG010000008.1, forward strand.
ATGGAACGGCAGAAGTGCTGAAGAAGTAGAGCGATTTGTTACCACGCCCATTGAAATTGCGATGAACAGTGTGCAGCGGAAAACCAATGTTCGCAGCATTACCATGTTCGGCTTGTCGGTTATTAAAATCATTTTTAATGATGATGTAGAAGATTTTTTTGCACGGCAACAGGTCAATAATCTATTGACAAATGTGCAGTTGCCCGAAGGCGTTGATCCCGATGTGCAACCTCCTTACGGACCTACTGGTGAAATCTTCAGGTATGTTTTAAGAAGTAATGAACGAGACACAAGAGATTTACTCACCATTCAAAACTGGATAATTGACCGTGAACTTCGCAGAGTGCCGGGGGTAGCGGATATTGTTGCCTTTGGCGGACAAGATAAAATCTATGAAATATCTGTTGACCCTGTAAAATTGCAACAGTATGATTTAACTCCGTTGGAACTTTATGAAGCTGTAAGTAAATCCAACCTGAATGTAGGTGGTGATGTGATTGAAAAAAACGGGCAGGCGTTTGTTGTGAGGGGCATTGGTCTTTTGGATAGTAAGCAAGATATTGAAAACACCATTGTGGACATTTTCAATGGAAATCCGCTATTAGTCAAAAATGTTGCAACGGTGCAGGAAGCAAGCAAGCCCCGTGTAGGTCAGGTTGGATTAAATGAGAATGACGATGTGGTAGAAGGCATTATAGTAATGCGGAAAGGGGAAAATCCGAGTGAAGTTTTGACAAGAGTAAAAGAAAAAATAACTGAACTCAACACTTCCATTTTACCGTCCGATGTAAAAATGGAAACCTTTTACGACCGCGATAACCTAATGGCATACTGCACCAGAACTGTCATGCACAATTTATTGGAAGGCATCATACTTGTTACAGTAATTGTTTTTCTTTTTATGGCTGACTGGCGAACTACTGTAATTGTAGCTTTTGTTATTCCGCTTTCTCTGCTTTTCTCTTTTCTCATGCTTCACCTCAAAGGCATGAGTGCTAACCTACTTTCGTTGGGTGCGATTGATTTTGGAATTATCATAGATGGTGCAGTCGTCATGGTAGAAGGAATTTTTGTTGCCTTGGACCACAAAGCCCGTAAAACAGGCATGGAGAAATTCAACCGTTTGGCAAAAATGGGCTTGATAAAAACTACAGGAATACAAATGGGAAAAGCTGTTTTCTTTTCAAAACTCATTATCATTTCCGCCTTACTTCCCATTTTTTCATTCGAGAAAGTAGAAGGTAAGATGTTTGCTCCCTTAGCCTGGACACTCGGTTTTGCCTTGATTGGTGCACTGATTCTCACACTCACTTTAGTTCCTGTTTTAAGTTCTATGTTGCTTAAAAAGAATGTGAAAGAAAAGGATAATTTCTTTACAAAAAATGTAAATAAAATAGTAGCAAAAGGTTTTAACTGGACATTTGCTCATAAAAAAGTAACACTATTGATTGCCACAGGTTGTTTTGCACTCACTATATTTTCTACCCGATGGCTTGGAACAGAATTTTTACCGCAATTAAATGAAGGAGCATTATGGGTGGAGGCAAAAATGCCCATGAGTTATTCACTTCCGAAAACTGTCGAAATGGTCAGCGTGTTACGAAAGGAACTGATGAAATTCCCCGAAGTAAATGGCGTATTATCTCAAACAGGAAGAAGCAATGACGGAACCGATCCAAACGGGTTTTATTATGTGCAAATGCAAGTAAATCTAAAACCAAAAGAAGAATGGAACAGGAAAATTTCATTAGACGAACTGGTGGAGAAAATGGACAAGGATTTGAAAAAATATCAGGGAATAAACTATAATTATTCGCAGCCAATTATTGATAATGTTGCAGAAGCCGTTGCCGGAATGAATGCCTCTAATGCTGTAAAAATATACGGTGATGATTTGGATAAATTAGACGAGTATGCCAATCAGGTAATTGAACAAATACAAAATGTGCCCGGAATAAAAGATGTAGGCATATTGCGAAACATCGGTCAGCCCGAGATAAGTGTTTTATTGGATGAAGAAAAAATGGCGATTTACGGCATTACAAAAGCTGATGCTCAAGCCGTTATTGAAATGGCAATCGGAGGAAAAACAGCCACACAGAAATACGAAGGCGAAAAAAAATTTGACATCAGAATTCGTTACGATAAGGATTTTCGTAAAGATGAAAATGATATTTTAATGCTCATGGTTCCTACAATTACCGGAAACAAGATACCACTTAAAGAAATAGCTGTAACAAAACAAACAACAGGTCCTGCTTTTATTTATCGTGATAATACAAAACGATTTATCGGTGTAAAATTTTCCGTTCGTGAACGAGATTTGGGAAGCACCATTGCCGAAGCACAGAAGAATGTAAATGCCAATATTAAATTACCCGAAGGTTATAAAATTGGATGGACTGGAGAATTTGAAAATCAGGTGAGGGCGAGCAACCGATTATCGCAGGTTGTTCCCATAAGCCTGATACTCATTTTTGTTTTACTCTTCATTATGTTCAACAATGCGAAAGATGCAGGTTATGTGTTAATCAATGTTCCTTTCGCACTCATTGGCGGCATCCTTGCTCTGCATATAACAGGGATAAATTTTGGAATTTCAGCGGGAGTTGGCTTCATTGCCTTGTTTGGTATCTGCGTTCAGAACGGAGTAATTCTCATTTCGGAATTTCACAAGCAAGCCGAAACCTTAGACGACCTCAATCAGGCAATTGTGAATGCTGTAAAAGTAAGAACACGCCCTGTTGTAATGACAGCGTTAATGGCAGCTATTGGGTTATTTCCGGCAGCTATCAGCACAGGCATTGGTTCTGAAAGTCAAAAGCCACTGGCGATCGTAATTATTGGTGGCTTAGTTACAGCAACTGTTTTTACACTATTGGTTTTCCCAATTGTATATCACAAAGCCCTGCATTTAAGAGAGAAAAAGAGAAATATTAGGATGATATAATCGTTTTTCTTCCGGACGGTACAGCGGCAGATCCCCAACCACGACTGAAAGATGGGGTGAACTAATCAAGTTGCCTGCCCCACTAGACGTCTCTGACGACGAGAGGCTCTCACACCACTTTGTTCCGATATGTATGTATCCGCGGCAGGCTATACCGGTCACGCATACACCGGATGGAGAAACGGCGTAGCTACTTTGAAGTAGTAACCAAGCAAGCATAGGATTAAATCTGTGACCAGTTTTACATCTAGCACTCCACCAATGAATGGCGGTTTATTACACCACGCTCCGGCGTTGTGCAAATCTGCTTTGTGTTTTTTGGCTTTAGCCATGAAGAGGCACTATCTTGCAAAACAGGTTTCTGCCTCCTTATGGCTGTACCTCTGCCTAGAGAAGTTGACCTCGATTAATGATGATATCCCCGTATTCGGTTACATCATTCTGTAAATCCTTAAATATGCGCTTCAAATTATCTGTCTTCTTTTGAAGCGCATCGTCGCCCGCTATCTTTCTATCCCTCCAGTGATTATCCATCTGATGATGGCGGATTTCTTTATCCAAATTATCAATGCGGCTTTTACGCTTTTGCTGAACTATGAAATGCTTGATCATGGTTTTAAGGACTACGAAATCACCTCTATGGTCAGCAACCGATATCTGACGGTGCTGCTTTGCTCACTGCCCCTAGCCATATTGGCAAAGGGGAAAAGGCTAAAACCTTTTATGCTGGCGGGGGCTATCTCATCGCCCATCGTTGCTCTTCTTTTGATTTGGGGAATTCATTATCACAATACGGAACTCATCCGTATGTTGATGTCTCTTTGGGGTATCACGTTTTCCCTCTTGCAGATTCTGGTCTTACCCTATGTGTTGCTAAACGGAAGCAAGGAGCACCAAACAGAATCCTTTGCGCTGTTTTTTTCAGCCGGTAACATCACTACTATTTTGGTAGGGATACTGAGTTTTCTTCTTCCACAAATCAATCTCATGTTCAATACCGAACTGCTACTCATTATCTACTCAGCACTTGGTTTTTTGGGTATCATCTTCATTCTCCGTTTGCCGGATAAGGAGAACCTTGGTGTGCGGGTTCCGGTGGCTAACCTTCATACGAATCATGACTGGGGACTGATTTTTAAAGCTGTTGTTCCCACTTTTATTATTGCTCTTGGTGCCGGTTTCACTATTCCCTTCATCAATTTATTTTTTGAAAATGTTCATGGAATGAAGTCTGCTTCCTTTTCTCTGATGAATTCTGCGGCCTTTACCTTAGTGGCTCTTGGAGGTTTTATCGTGCCTGAAATCAAAAAGAGATTTGGATACAGGGTGGCTATCACCTTGGTTCAGGCATTTGCGATCATAGCACTTTTCATCATGGGTACGACGGAATGGTACAACCATACTCCCTATGGTATCATGATTGCTGTCGGCACGTTTATCATCCGCCAACCACTGATGAATATGGCCGGACCGATGACCTCAGAATTAACGCTTAGCTATGTAGGAGAGCGTAACCGGGAGATGATTTCGGCTCTCAATGCCGCCATTTGGAGTGGTTGTTGGTTTGCTAGTGCTAAAATCTTCTCCATCCTTCGAGAAGCTAATATTGCCTACTCGAATATCATTTTCATTACCGTGGTTTTATACATTATTGGGGTGGCATGGTATCATGGTTTGATAAAAGCCCATGAAAGAAATAGTGTTGGTGTGAAAGCCTAAGTAATTATACGTAGGGTCATAACTGGGTGTGAGTTGTGCCTATAAGTCTTCGAAACCTAATTGCCGAATATTAATTATTAGGGCTAAAGCCATTTAGTAAGAGCCTGATTCTCACCACGCTAAAGTGTACTGTTATAAACCGCCATTCATGGCGGAGCAGTGGTGGAAAGGGTGCATGGCTTTAGCAGTACGTTATGGTGTTTAGAACGGCCTATATCTGAATGAGAAATCAAGCTCAGCCAACGCTATACTACGAGCATTAATTTAAGTTTTCTACCGAATGAGGTTGGTTTTATTATGGTAATAACCTTCGAAAGAGGAGAGTTGTTCAGAGTGATGAGGCAGGTGGTCAAAGAATGAGGTGGGTGAAAGTCAATCTATCATTTGGAAGCCCTATATAAAATGGCGAAGCATCCGAACTTCTTCTTCGTTTAGAAACCTCCAGCGCCCGCGAGGCAGGTCTTTTTTGGTGAGGCCGGAAAAATAAACTCGGTCTAGCTTAACGACTTCATATCCCAGTGTTTCAAACAGGCGGCGAATAAATCGGTTCTTGCCGGTGTGAATCTCTACACCTACTTCCGCTCTGTTCTTAGGGTTTGGGTATGCAATTTCATCCACCTCGGCAATGCCATCTTCGAGCACCACGCCTCCTTCTGCTATTTTATTAAAATCTTCTTTCAGCAGTTTTTTATCCAACACTACATGATAGACTTTTTTCACTCCACCACTTGGATGGGTGAGCTTCTGAGCCAGTGCGCCGTCATTGGTAATCAATAATACACCGGTGGTATTACGGTCTAATCTCCCTACCGGATAAAGGCGAGGCTTCTTGATAGATTTGATCTGTGTATAGACACCTCGCAACAGTTGCATGACTGTTCTGCGATCTTTTTCATCGCTTACAGTCGTGATGAAATCCTTGGGTTTGTTGAGGAGAACGTAATAATTTTTATCCGGTGAAAGGACTTTGCCATCAAACTCCACTTTGTCGTCTGGCTTAACTTTATGACCCATCTCGGTCACTACAAGCCCGTTCACTTTCACCCGGCCATTTCTTATCAGCTCATCTGCCGCGCGACGAGAAGCTACCCCGGCATGAGCTATATATTTATTCAGACGACTTTCCTCTTCAATTTTTTGATCCTCAGAATAAATTTCTTTCTCATCAGAACTCAAATCCTTTTCTGAGCGATATCTTTTTTTGGGGAAATCCTTAGAGATATTTTGTACGTCAGCCGCTTCCACTGGTTTCTTTTTTCTCTGACTATAAGCAGGCTTGTCAGCAATCAATCTTTTTGCGGCAGCTACCAGCACAGGGTTTTTCTTTTTCTTATCCCATTTCTTATAAGGGATAGAAGATGTTTTGGTTTCACGTTTCGGTGATGAGTCTAATGGTTTCTTCGGCACGATTCAAATATAAGAACTGTTGTGACAGTTGATGAGTTGGTAATGCTAAACGAAAAATATTTAGTGAATAGGTATCAGTAATTATTTCAGCTCTACCGAAATAATTTCGACTTTTCTTTCCAAAGCTGCTGCCGGATTATAGACGGAGTTTCGGGTATCTGTTCTGCTGTCGCTGATCCCCTTTGCTGCGGTTTCTTCTCCGAAAGACTCATTCTTCAAAGTCAAAGAACCATTTTTTAGGAATGGGATCAACATCGCTTCGCGATAATGGAAGAAATAATTTTTCAAAGAGGCGATACGTCTGTAACCTAAATGGATATTATAGGCATTGTCATTTAGTGGCGAGCAATATCCCTTGATCGTAACTTCAATTTTATTCCCCGCTTGTAAGAGTTCTAAAAGTCGAGCACTGAACGACACCAAATCGTAATAACCCTTATCCACTTTCTTCATAAAGAGATTTAGAATCTCTTCTCCTGCCTTTTCCTTTTCATCTTTTTTCAGATTCCCGGCAAACTCTTTTTTGTATTCATTCAGCAATGCTGTGTAGGCCTCATAGGTTTGCTTATAATCAAGAGAAGTGGTATCTCGAAGATTGCAGCAATCCGGTTCGTCATTATGAAAATAAAGTGTGACCGGAAGCTGCTGTTGAATATTTTTCACTTTATCATCTATACGAAAGCTTGGCAGGATAGTTATAGGTATGGTTGGTGAATCCACCTGATGCAGCACGATATCCTTTTTGATTTCCCCCACCGGAATGTCCACAACTCTTTTTATTTTTTTGTCGGTTGCAAAAGCATAGATATCGTTGCAACAAGTTTCTGCTTCAATAAAATAGGAGCCTACGCGGTTGGAGGTGATGTATGATTTTGAAAGATCACTAGCTACGGAATAGTACAAATCATTTTGAGGAGTATTAATGGGAGTAAGTAGGTTTTTGGGCTCCGTCCAATTGACCGATTCACCAGTGCTTTCGAAAATGTCGAAGCCTCCGAAACCGTAATGCCAATCGGAGGAGAAGTAAAGTCTCTTTTCGTTCAATTCATAAAACGGAGTGACCTCATTTCCAGGGGTATTTATTTTATTGCCGACGTTGACAGCCGTTTGATAGGTTCCGTCTGCATTCAACTTACTCGTCCATATATCCATATTTCCCTGCCCACCCTCTCGGTCAGAAGCAAAAAACAAGATTTCATTGCCCGATAAATCATATCCCGGAGCGGGGTGGGTATTGGTGAATTTGGGATCGTTTACATGGTCGCTCAGTTTCTCGGCTGCGCTCCATTTATAATTTTCATATCGCGATACGTAAATATCACAACGGGTAGTGGTCTTGTCTTTTTGCTCGCACTGAGTAAAGTAGAACCTCTTGGTATCTGAAGAATAATTGCCATTACCAATATTTTGCTCTTCGTTTGCCCCGGCAGGGAGAAATATACTTTCAGGTGAAGGCGGTTGGTTATATATTCTCGCCAAATACTTTTCATGCTTCTTGTCCGTCGAAATATTTCTGATCGCTGAAAACTGAAGCTTATCTGGGAATACATGGATTGCATTAAATTCAGAGGCACCGGTATTTACCTCCTTGCCCAGATGCTCTATATTGATTTGCTCGTTGGGTTTTAGATGATCCTTTGCCCATAAGCAAGATTCGATTTCCTGTTGTGCTTTAAGAATGTAATAATCCTTCTTGCGATACTTACCTCTGAACAATTTGAATTGTTTGATTGCCTCGTCATACTTACCTGAACTCTTTAACATGACACCTTGCCAAAAACTAGCCAGCGGGAAAGCGCTTTCCTGATCGCTTGCAGCCACCTCAGCGTAAGCCTCCGCAGCTACTTTATAATCATTAAACATTCGGGCTGATTCCGCGAATTTATATTGTAACGCTGCGCTCTCCTTGTCTTTTTTCAAAGCGCTTGTGTAATAGAGCGATGCAGCATAGTAATCACCCTCTCCGAACTTCTTATCTCCGGCTTTAACGAATTGTGCAGCACTCTGTGAGAACAGGAAGTGAGGCATAGTAAGCACAATAACAATCAGCAGTTTTATCTTCATAGAAAGGCAGGACAAATAGCCCCCGGCTTATTGATTTTTTTAACTCTTGCCAAAATATAAATCACAGAGGCTTCGAAACCGCCATTATAGCGACTGGCAGAGGTGAGCCGACTAAAATTCACATCATAGCTAAGATTGACTTGTAATTGATCATAATCAAAACCCGCCAAGAGCCAGCCTGCATCAGCCATACGGCTGTATGCACCTAGGTTCAGCGCCAACCGGTGAGCTTTCTTTAAGGGAATGTAATACTTGAGATGTGCCCCCAAATCAACCTCATATTTTACACTTTGAATTTGAAACATAAATTCGGGAACAATATCTATTTTGTCCGAAACCTGTACCTGTCCGCGGCTATGAACCGTGAAGCGAGGATTCAACTTAATGCTGTTGTCATTATACAGGCTTTGTTTTGGTTGATTTAAGTGCGCGGCACCAAAGCCCACTACCACATTCGTCCGGTCAGTTTTCTTCCAACGATAGGCTAGACCGGCTCCCAAATCGAAAAAATTAAAGCGGGTTCGCGTAAATTGCTCATCTACAGGAAGGTTTGGGTTAAAAAAATCTCCTGTCCATTGATTATCAAAAGTGAGCTTAGAATAATCAAAGCTGCGATTGACCAAACCAAATTGCATTCCTCCGGTTAAACTGTGATTTCCATTTTTATCCAGCGCTTTGGTATAAGAGGCCGATAGTGCAGCATGAAAGGAAGTAAAACGCGAATCACCTGCACGATCAAAATAAAACAGAAATCCTCCACCTATGCGGTCATTGTTTTTCAACGTAACGAAATTCATATCTACCGAAGCTGAAAAGGTATTGTATTGAACCGGAACCGTAGGCCACTGATTTTTATAATTTCCCACGAAGCGATAATCACCATCAAACAAATTGGTGTTAGCGGGATTTTGGTTGAGCGGAGAGAAGTTAAATTGAGAAAAGTGAATGTCCTGTGCGCTGACAGTTAATAGTTGGCCGCTGACCACGATGCAAATACAAAGTAAGATCTTTCTTATCTGCAAACCGTGAGCCGTGAACTGTAAACTCTTTATCATCTCAACAGGGTTACATTTCCTTTAAAAGAAAAAATGTTCTCCACCTTCACAATCAGCTTCTACATAATAACCAAACACCGCAAGGTCTAATTTTTTCCTTTGAATGAACCATCCCAGCCCTTTGTTATATCTTTTGTTTCAAAAATCTTTTGACCCCAACGGTCATAAACAGCAAAATATATATTGGCAACAAAACTCGCTCGCACATACAAAACATCATTCTTTCCATCGCCGTTCGGAGAGAAGCCGGTGGGAATGAAAAGTTGAGATTCATCGCAGGGAGGAAAGATTACATTAACCGTAACCGAATCTGTTTTCCGACAACCTTGTTCATTCTCTACCTCTACATAATAGGTATGTGTTTGTTTTGGATAGGCCATAGGATCTGAGATATTCTCTGCACTCAATGTAGAGTCCGGTGTCCACCTTATAGAAATCACATCTGAACTGGTGGCCAGGCTAATTTGGCTCGTATCACCCAGTTCAATGGTGGCAGGAGTAGCTACAGCATCTACTGCTGGAGATTGAGAAAGTATGTTGATTCGTATAGAGTCGGTTACGGTGCATCCTATCTGATTAACCACCTTGACCTTAAAGGTGGTATTCTGTGCAGGATTTACCACCGGGTTCGCAGTATTGGCACCGGATATAATCTGATTGGCAGGTTCCCAACTATATGTCAATTGTTGATTGGGCTGCGAGTTAATGACGGAAAGTCTTACTGTATCACCCAGACATGAAATGTCATTTCCCTCCACGTTCAGAACATCAGAAAAGATAACCACGGTTTGATAAAAGGTATCCACGCAATCGCCATTGCTGACCAGAAGCTGATAAGTAGTTGTTTGCGCAGGAGAGGCCACCGGATTAGAAACATTTGCAGCGCTCAAAGTATTTGCAGGTATCCATTGATATACAAATGAAGTATCCGAACTGGGGGGCAAACCAATCTGCGTAGTTTGTGCTTCACAAATGGTGATGGGCGGTAAATTTTTAGTGGTGTCTGCACCGCCAAGCACCAAAATTTTTCTCACCATCGTATCACTTGCATTGCAACTGCCCGGATCGGTTACTACCAACATCACTTCATACAAGCCTGATTGAGCGAAAGTATGTACCGGATTTTGCTGCGACGATGTCTGGTTATCTCCAAAAAACCATTGATAAGAAGGCGACAACACGGAACTGCTGTTATTGACAAAAGGAATGGGAAGATTACGGCAACCATTTTGCGGAGTGAAGTCTGCGATAATAAGAGGCAGATTCAAATCAAACTTAAATACAGCCACATTACAATTCGATGAATTATTGGTGCGCGAAACGGCATTGGGTGTGGTGGGGAAATCGCTATGACCTCCGCAACCGGCACAAACAGATTGATAGACTACTCCCTTTCGGTCAAAGCGACTGGTTCCACCGTCCACATGCTCTTCGCTCAAGTCGCCACCGAGGAATGTACCGTAGGACAAGGCCGAGGCATCATCTCGCATCACCATCAAATAAAAATCCTGACCATCGGTGGTCGGTTTCAGCGCATTGGAAGTAACATCCAAACCGGTAGTGCCACCGGTGCCACCTACTATATTGTTTACCCCCTGGCTTCCCCAACCACAAGCATATATATTACTGCAAACATCCACCAGAAATGCCGTAGGTGAAATATCGGTTTTGGCAATGCCCCTGCCAAAGGAGGTGGCCCATACTAGCGTATCTAAGTTCTTGTTAAACTTGGAAATGAATTGCCCACCATTGGGTTTATTATAGAGTGCATTTTTGATGTACCTTGTTTGAGAACTATCTGCCTGCCCGAACACATATACGTTGTTCGCCTTATCCAGATCAACAAAATATATTTGATCATACTCCTTAAATCCATAGTAGGTTGAGGCAGTCAGAACCTGTCCGTTCTTATTGATATGAGTCAAAAAGCCGTCTGCCTCACCACCGCCAAAAGCAGTTTGAAAAGCACCGCTGTGTGTAGGAAAATTCAACGAGCGGGTTCCGCCGGCTACAAAAAGATTTTCCTCTTTATCTATTGCTACAGAATAGGCAGCATCATCATCGCTCCCACCAAAGGTAGTGCTCCAAATCATGGTGCTCAGGTTAGCATCCATTTTAAAGATACAGGCATCCTGTCCGCCGCCAAAATTTGGCTGAAAGGTATTCGACGTTCTGGGGAAGTCTGCTGAGCGCGTGCAGGAGGCTACATAGATATTGTTGTTAAGGTCAATCTCAATCTCACCGCGCACTTCGTCTGCATAATTGTGTCTCAGAAATCCGGGTGAAGAATAAGGCTGACCGGCGCGATAGTTCAACCCATCGTTGCCGCTGCCGCCAACGAAAGTGGAAGCCAGCAACTGGCTGCCATCCACACTAAATTTAGAGATGAAAATATCTGAACCATCCCGGTAATGCGCCGCGATTCCGTCAAACACTCCGGGGTCGTTTCCTCCATTGAAACTTCGATCATAAGCCAGCAACGTGACCGGAAAATCCATACAACTGGTGGTACCCAAAACGTATAACTCATCTAATGAATTAGTGATCAAACTATGAGGCAGTTCCTGACCATAGCCGCCCAGATAAGTCGAATACAACCTTTGTGAGCCGTCGCTCGAATATTTTGTGATTCCGATATCATCTCCCGGATAAGCCCCTCCGGTAGTAAAAACAACATTGGGGCCTCCTACATAGCTCGTCTGATAGGCACCCACCGTTACCGGATAGCCGGTGCCGAAAACTGTGCCGGCGGCGAAGGCATTTCCTTTGCTGTCGAAGGTGGCTGAGAATCCGAAATTATCGGATGTTGAACCGGAATAAGTAGAGAAAACTAAAGTAGGATCTACATAAAGTGTTTTAGATGCGTCATATCCATTCGGGAAATGATACTGCAATGAATTTTCCAAAAGATTAAAACTACAAGCCACTACAACTTCATTTCCTTTATCCATTTGATAGGCATAGGGTTTCAAATCGATTACATCACCCACAGAGGTTTTAATTACCAAATCCCCTTGACTGTTCAGCGACAACCCATCCACACCCTCAAAATCTACCTTCAGCATTTTCGCATCTATACCAGGCTTCACTTCATACACATACTTCATCAGGCCATCCTGCGAGGCTATCTTCAAACCAATCCCTTTATATAATGAAGGATAACTGATTTCTTCAAAGGCCCGCACCTTCGATGCCCACTTGCTTTGATCATTTCCAATAAAATAATTGAAGTATTCTTTAATCGCTGCGCCCCCCGCTACGACCGGTTTCGTGCCGGACGTGCTGCCGAACTTCATTTTAAAGGCATGGTAATGAATGGTATAATCTATATTGGGCTTATAGTTTTCCATGCGGTGATGGTCACCTTTGATGCGGATAATATCGCGGGTGTCGAACAAATTGAAGGTGATGCTGTTTTCTTCAAAAAAAACCGCACCGTTTTTTATTTCGGCTTTGTAGAGAACCTTCGGCTCCCATTGTCCCTTGTTTTCTTTAAAAATAAGTGGGGCACAATTACCGCAGGGCTGGGTAGCGTGCAAGCTGGATAAAACGGCAAAAAGAAGTAGTCCTGTAAAAAATACCTTCATCAATAATTTCTTCCTACAAATTAAGGAAAAGTATTGGTAAGAAGGGGAGGGCAAATAACATACTCCCAATTGGGCTTCATGGAATTAGGTTGTTTAGAAAATCTCTAAGACACCATACTCTTTGGAGGGAATAAACTTTTCGATTTCTGATTTATGCTTTAGCAACACCGCCGCCATGTATTTGGTACTTTGATTCCCGGTTCGTAATAAAATAATTTTGGGCGGGAACCCTTTGCCCAATGACAGGATATAGAAATCTTCATCGTTGGTCACAATCGTATATTGGTTCTCAAGGGCAAAACTCCAAATAGCCGTATCGGTCGAAAACTCCTTTAAACCGGCATGAACTATTATGAGTGACCACAGCAAAATCATTTTCGAGCAAACGAACCAAGCGCCACGATAGATTTGCATCGAGCAATAATCGCATCACTATGCCGCGATTAATTTGGTATGCATTTCCCGGTGTGCGGCGTATGAAAGCGCTGCCCGGATGTGTTCTTCTTTAAGAGAGGGAAAGTCAGACAATATTTCTTCCTTGCTCATGCCGGATGCGAGCCATTGCAGGATGTCTAAAACGGCTATGCGGGTATCTTTGATACACGGTTTGCCAAAACGAATTTCAGGATTGATGGCTATGTATTGAAGGAAATTATCCATTTCTCTAAATTATATTTCAAAGATAAAAACTTAACATCAAAGACCCCGACCGATAGCTATCGGGCGGGGCTTTGGGTTTTATAAACTACAAAAGTCTTTAAGACTTTTGTAGTTTGAACTCCTACTCCTTCATAAAGTTTTTGTTATTGATAAAATACATGCCACTGGGCTGCCGTTGTTGTGTGTTGGTGTCGTTCACTCTGTTACTGTTTTGGAGAACTCAAACTCAACACAGGCGGAGTTCAATTTTTAGCTCGAACCAGCGGGTTTATGACAGAGCCTTGAAGGTGTTATTTTCGATGATTTTAACATAAAAATGGACTAAATAGATGTCGGACGTCTCCTTTTCGCAAAAACAGAGACCTCTTTTGCCAAGTCATACATCAACCCTGATGAGTCATACATCAACTCTGACTGGTCATAGATCAACCCTGATGAGTCATAGATGAACCCTGATGGGTCATAGATGAACCCTGATGGGTCATAGATGAACCCTGATGGGTCATAGATGAACCCTGACGAGTCATAGATCAACCCTGACGAGGTATAGATGAACCCTGATGGGGTAGAGGCCTTGACGGATGAAAAATATTTGCCCTCCCAATGCTGTAAATGCACACTGGTGATGGCGGTTTTTCTAAAAAATTAAAAGAGGATGGGGGTTAGGGGGCTTCGTCTGGAGTGTCGGTATTTACCGAGTTTTCCGCAGGCAGGTCAGAGATAATCTCTGGTGTTTCACCAATGGTGTTATCATCTGGTTGAGGCAGGATGTCTTTGAGTTTGGGCAGTTCGTGGGTGGAGTTGATGCCAAAATAGTCGAGGAAGTTCTGGGTTACTTTATAGATGATGGGTTTGCCCACCGAATCTTCCATGCGGCCTGCCACCTCAATCAATTCTTTTTCTAACAATTTTTCAACTGAGTAATCGCAGTTCACGCCGCGTATCTTTTCACATTCCACCTTGGTCACAGGTCCGCGATAGGCAATGATAGACAGCGTTTCGAGGGCAGCAGTAGAAAGTCGCCTTTTCTCCTTCTGACCAATGAGCACCGACACGGTGTTGTGATATTCGGGTTTGGTGAAAAACTGGTAACCGCCGCCAATCACGCGCAGTTCAAAGGCAAAAATGTCGGACTTGAATTTTTCTTCCAGGTCTTTCAACACCTGTTCCACCAGTTGCTCGTCGAGCGTGCTGTCCGGAAAAGCCTTCTTCATGGTCTGCACCACATCTTCTTTGGTCACAGCACTTTCCGAGCTGAACACAATGGCTTCGATATGTTGGTGTATGTTCTCCAAAACCTAATTTGATGATTTGAGCATTTGACGATTTGATGATTTGTTTTTCATTGGTACATCATCAAATCAGGATATTGTCAAGTCGGATTTAATTTCCTTCTTCCAAGGCTGCTGCGCCGCCCACAATTTCCAGAATTTCTTTCGTGATGGCTGCTTGGCGTTCGCGGTTGTACTGAATTTTGAGGTTGCGGATCAACTCGTTGGCGTTGTTGGTTGCCGAATCCATCGCTACCATGCGCGCACCGTGTTCGGAAGCGTTGGTATCCAACAAGGATTTGAAAAACTGGGTGTTCAGAATCTTTGGAACTAATTCCAGCAACAAAGTTTCTTTCTCTGGTTCAAATATGTAATCGGCTTTTGCCTTATTTTCTTTTTTCTCTTTTGGTGGCGCCACTGGTAAAAAGCGCTCGACCTTGAACTTTTGAGTGGCCGCATTGACAAACTGAGAATAGATCAGCTCAATCACATCATACTTTTCATTGGAAAAATCTTTCATCAGCATTTCTGAAACAGCCTTTGAACTTTCAAAATTGACTCCCTGCATCAGACTGACATAGTCGCCAATCATTTTCAAATCGGTATCTTTTTTGAAAAACTCATAGCCCTTTTTGCCCACGCACAATAAAGTAAGTCCCTTGTTTTTCTTTTGGGTAGCGTAGCGGTCGTTGATCACTGCTTTAGCCGTTTTAATCAGGTTGGAATTGAATCCACCGCAAAGCCCTTTATCAGAAGTGACAAGAACAATCAAAATATTCTTGGCTTCTCTTTCGCGATTGAAGGCCATGTTCACGCCTGCCCCCAAGTTACTCATGATATTGCTGAGGATTTCATTCAGTTTCTCAGAATAGGGGCGCATCATCAAGATGCGGTCTTGGGCGCGTTTGAGTTTAGAGGCCGCCACGAGTTTCATCGCTTTGGTAATCTGCTGTGTGGTATTGACGGAGGTAATCCGAACCCGTACTTCTTTAAGGTTTGCCATGATTCAAAAATTGCTGCGCAAAAATAGAAGAATAACCTGCACCCCCAAATGGATATATCCCTTAGAATTGGCTAAGGCTGAGAGTGGTTTTGTGCCAGAATACATACCTCTGAACAACTACAAATTATCTAAGGATAGTGAAAGTCAGCCTACAATAATTTGCAAAAACGGTATAATCCTTCATTTTTGGCAGGCAAATTGAAAACCATAATCAAGAAATTAACCAATATGAATCCCAAAATCCTTTTCCTTTTAGGTTTTATGCTCTCTATTTTCTACGCTATAGCCCAGCCACAGGCTACCGGCGCCCTCACTATCTTTTCTGAAGATGGCGATAAGTTCTTCCTCATTCTAAACGGGGAGCGACAGAATAATACGGCACAAACCAATCTTCGGGTGGAAGACCTGCCGCAGCCATATTATAATGCTAAGGTGATTTTTGAGGATAAGACTTTGGGCGAGATCAGCAAGAACATGCTGATGATTGCCGATGTAGATAATGTCATGAGCGATGTGGCTTACAAAATCAAGAAGGATAAAAATAACGGAAAGCTATCATTGAAATACTTTTCATCGGCACCTATCCAGACGGGCTTTATTGCACCAACAAACGTATATGTTATGCACTATGGCAATCCGGGTTTGGCTAGCGGCACCTCGGTGACGCAAACCACTACGACCACCACCACTGGCGTTGGCAATACTGCCGCGGTCAACGTAAACGTTGGCGGTGTAGGGGTAGGCATGACGATTACCGACCCTATGTTAAACGGCACGGTTGAAACTTCGACTACGCACACCACCACTACAACAACAGGTGGCGCGGTGATAGTTGACGACCGCACAACATCTCCCGCTCGTTCTCGCGGATGTCGCGCCGCAACCGCAATGTCGGCCACTGATTTTGCCAGTGCATTAGCCACCATCAAGAAGCAAGGATTTGATGAAACGAAGCTTTCTACTGCAAAACAAATTGCTGGAGGAAACTGCCTGAGTGCGGCGCAAGTCAGCGAAATCTGCAAAGGATTTGGATTTGAGGAGACCAAACTTTCCTTTGCCAAATATGCTTATGAGCGATGTACAGAACCGAATAATTATTTCAAGGTTAATAATGTATTCGGGTTCAGTTCCAGCGTGGATGATTTGAATGAATATATACAGGGAAAACAATAGCCCCAACACATGAAGAGGTTGATACTTTATCTTCTGTTTGCCGAGCTTCTATTTCCTATTGGAGAGTTGGCAGCACAGAAAAAGATGCTGTATCATCCTTGTTTTTTGTTAGACAGTGTTAACACGAAGATTGAATTCATCCGCAAAAATTCAGTAAGGATTTTCGACGACACCTCCGATTGTAAACAGGAATTGCTGGATGCAATAGGTGAACGGTATCTCACTACAAAGGACAACAAATATCTAAGTGCTCTTTCCGCCATCCGCCAAAACCCATCGGCCAAGGTTGAAGAGTTCTACATAGATTTAGTGCAACGCTTTTTGCAAGACGATTTTCCGGGGTTTCTTCAGCAATTGTATGCGTCAAAAGGAGGCTATCTGCCTTTGGAAAAAGAGATGGTAGCTGCCATGAATATGATTGTAGGAGACCGACCGCTGAAACAAAAGTATATGGGCTTGCTGAACGTGGAGATTTCAAAAGCAAAGGACAAGAAGGATTTAAGCAAAGAAGCCTATCTCAAAAAGCTTCGACAAAGGATTGAGGAGGAGAAGGTGAGGTAGTATCCCTAAATATTAAATGTCAACCCGTTCACAAACTTCATCCAGCGAGGCACATTCTCGATTTAAAGTAATGAGCCGTGAATGATCTCGTATATCACGAGTCTGCCTTTTATAATTTGGAACGCCACTACCCAGTTATTGAACGTGATACAACTAAAATTCCTCTTGGCAAGTTTTGCGTTTTTGCATAAAGCATAAACTACGTTGTGTTTTGCATAAGCCTGTATCCGCAGAAAAAACTTATCGAGCCAACGACCACCCGATCCGGTCGTGTTGAGCGACTCTAAGAAGTTGGCGACTTCATCAAGCGTTTTCAACGCCTTTGCCTTAATCTCTATTTCCAAGTTTTAGAGGAGGGCTTTTTCAGCTTTGCTTTTATCTGCCCGATGGCTTGTTTAAGCGAAATACTTTCCCTTGGCGGACGGCTGAGATATTCGTCCAATTCTTCTTCCGAGGCTTTTCTTCCGATACCTAATGCCACATCACGTGCAGTAAGTTTGCGCCGAACATTGGAAGGAGCAAGCCCTTCAAATTTCGATTCTGATTTATTGGAAGAAGGCTCTTTAAACATAGAACGAAGATAAGAGAAATGCCGGAAATAGGTTTGAATGATTTGCGAACTTCATCCGGCAGTAGGAAATAGCGAATAAACAATCGTCGTTGTTGTTAGGCATTGGTGTTATTCGCTCTACTATTATTTTGGAGAACTCAAACGCCAACACGGGCAGAGAAGAAGGGTTTAATCTTTAGCTTTATATAAAACGCTTTGGGTCTACGTATCCTTCTAAAAAACTTATCCCGGAAGCTGTGTAACCTTACTGACATAAAATTCGTTATCGATATAGCTCTCTATATCGAAGGATTCTTTCGTTGAATACGTTAAAAAGTTACGAAAGAAAATTTGGGAGGTCTCTTTCGTGGCTGTCATTACTTTGCCCTTTACGTTATGGTCTTTTAAAATTTCCTTTGGAACATTATTCAGTTTTATAAATGATCCAGGCAATATTTTAAATGTAGTACGGGAACTAACTGAATGAGGGGGAATAAAGGAAATCCGTTCTTCCTTTATGGTAGTTGAATTAGATGTCCCTACACCCAAACCCAAAGAATACCATCTACTCCAATTAAAAATATTGGAGTATAGATAAGATGAACCCACCGAAACACTTTGGGTATTTGTTGTTTCCTTTTCCATAAAATAGCTCAACTTAACATTCGAGTTAATGAATGCAGACTTCTTCCAGTCGATATAAATAGGTTTACCCCATTTATTCTCAATTGTAAATGCCATTACGCCATTAGCTTCCCAAAAAGTGTACCGTACCTTAACTGTGTCATTTTCATAAATGAACTGCTCGCCTTCTTGCTTTAAATTTTCAGATTTGGCCGACGCATCAACTATTTGAACATATGATACACATCCTGAAAAAAATATTACCAAAAACGGAACAACTAAAGTGCGTATTTTCATAAGGTGGTTAGGTTTATGTCGTGATTTCATTCCCCAATAATAATAAAAGCTTAATAGACTTTTCGACACCTAAAACTTGACATTTATAGCGAAGACTATAACATCGCCCCCATCCGGAAAAGTTTAATTCGCTCCCCCGCTCCCGCTGATTTATAACCAGTACAAATACTATCAATCCCATACACTTCCCAATTTATTTTCTCCAAAAACCCATCTGTCCTTCGCCATGTATCCTGCCCACAACTCCCGTCAAATTGACCGTTTCACCAGTTATTTTCTATTTAGCTGGCGTTCCCGTCAACCGCTTGTATGATTTTTTACTTCTTGATTTATGACTAAAATATCAAGGCTGTAGTTAGTGATTAGTTCTTCCAGTGAAATAAAAATATAGTGAACGTCGTCAGCACTGTCAAGGAAGTTTTACCGTAAAAGACCTTCGCAATAGGATAGATGAGGATAGATCAGAAATGCTGCACATTTGCTTCCAGCCTTTCAGCACCTTGTTTCTCTCGTTTCGCTGCAAACCCCATCTGTCTTGTATCATTCACTTGCTGTTTTGACGCAAATTGAAAGAGTTTTGTATCAATCGTCATCTATTCGCACCGAAACAGCAAGTGTTTTGCACAAAACGCTCCGCGTTTGCACCAAAACGCGAGCCGTTTTGATGCGAACAGGAGCTATTTGTATGCAAATAGCTCCTGTTTTGGGCACATCTTTTCCTGTTTGCATCCAAACGACAATTGGTCAGTTGCCAATGGCCTAAAAGGGTATGGCATAATGGATTATGAGGCTTGAAACGTTGAGAAAGCTCAGCTTTTTGTTCAAAAGAGGGCAAAAAAAACCCGTTCCTTTTGGGAAACGGGTTCTTTCATTTATAAAATTAGCAAGGTCTATCCTTCTTCTTCTCTCTTCAAAGTTTGAATGTAAGCAGCACGCAAAACAGCGTTTCTTTTACGTACACTTGGCTTAGTGAAAACCTGACGCTCACGCAACTGACGCAACGTGCCTGATTTTTCAAACTTCTTCTTGTACTTCTTCAGTGCGCGGTCGAGTGATTCGGACTCTCTAGTATCTATTATCAGCATATATTGATTTAAAATTTGGTCGGCAAAATTAAAAAACCCTATCGAATTACCAAACTATATGTTCCCCTTCATTATCTCCCGACTAATGACTAGCTTCTGGATCTCGGAAGTTCCTTCGCCAATCGTGCACAGTTTGGAGTCACGGAAGAATTTTTCCACCGGAAAATCTTTGGTATATCCATAGCCTCCAAACACCTGGATGGCATCGGTAGAAATCTGAACAGCTATCTCAGAGGTATAATATTTAGCGAATGCAGATTCTTTGGTCATTTTCTTACCCTCGTTTTTCAGGTAAGCGGCTTGCATAGTTAGCAGTTCACCAGCTTCTATTTTTGTAGCCATATCTGCCAATTTGAAAGAGATGGCCTGAAAATTGGCAATAGGCTGCCCGAACTGTTGACGCTCCTTTGCATACTTTACAGATGCCTCAAAAGCGCCTTTGGCAATACCCAGTCCAATAGACGCGATAGAAATACGTCCTCCATCCAACACTTGCATGGCTTGCTGGAAACCGCTTCCTACTTTCGCCTCGCCGCCACAAACATTCTCATCGGGTACAAAGCAATCTTCAAAAATAACTTCGGCGGTTTCGGAAGCCCTCATGCCCAGTTTGTTTTCTTTCTTTCCGGCTTTTAACCCTTTGGTGCCTCTTTCAATAATAAAGCTGGTCATACCTTTTGAATCGAGCAATTCACCGGTTCTTATTACCGCTAACACTACATCGCCTGATTTTCCGTGGGTAATCCAGCTTTTGGTTCCGTTAAGAATCCATCCGCCATCCACTTTCTTGGCAGTGCATTTCATACGCATGGCATCGCTTCCTGTATTAGGTTCCGTCAATGCCCAAGCTCCAATCCATTCGCCGGTGGCGAGTTTTGGGAGGTATTTCTTTTTCTGCTCTTCAGTGCCGTGATAATAAATATGTCCCGTGCAAAGCGAGTTATGCGCAGCGACCGACAAACCAATAGAACCGCAAACTTTGGCAATTTCAGAGACGACTGTAACATATTCAAAGTAGCCAAAACCAGAGCCAGAGTATTTCTCAGGTACAAAGACACCGAGAAAACCTAACTCACCCATTTTATAAAAAAGGTCTCTGGGAAATATTTGTTCTTCATCCCATTTCATCAGGTTGGGGCGAATTTCACGCTCGGCAAAATCCCGAACGGTTTGAACAATCATTTTTTGATTGTCATTATAATCGAAGTTCATGCCTTTATTATCGGTTTGTTGCATGTTGGCTACCTCCATTTCTGATCTTTTTTATTTTTTAAAAATTTGCGCGCAATGATAACAAAACAGCGTGGGCTTTTCTGTTATAGAGAAGGAAATTAACAGGCCGGGAAATCAGGAATACTCGGTGATAGCGACAACATTAGTCGAGTAGGGAGCTATCTTCTTTTTCCCGCCCAAAGCATCGAGAATGGTGATGAATGAGAATCCGGCAATCGTCCCGCCTTCGGCTTTCACCAGTTCTGCTGCGGCAACCGCAGTGCCTCCTGTAGCCAAAACATCGTCGTGTATCATCACGTTCCAGCCCGGTTGAATCACTCCAGTATGAATTTCGAGGGTGGCGGTGCCATATTCCAATTCGTAAGTAAACGATTTGGTCTTGGCAGGAAGTTTGCCCTGTTTGCGAACCGGAAAAAGAGGTATCTGTAATTTGTTAGCAATAAGGATACCCATAAAAAAACCACGGCTTTCAATGGCGCAAATCGCATCTACTTTCCCGTGATTGTGGAGAAATTTACCTATGATACGCTCTGTCAGCTCATCGCAAAGCGCGGCATCCAAAAATACCGGAGTAATATCTTTGAACATGATGCCCGGTTTGGGAAAATCAGGAACCTCCCGAATAACGCTTCTCAATTTAGCTTCTAATTCCATATCGCTTATCTTTCAACATCATCATTCTCCGAATAGGAATCCGGTTCTGGTTTAGGTGGGGTTTTCAATACTTTTATAAAAAAGTACAGGACGAAAAAGGTAACCACCCCTTCTGCGGCCAGCATCACTATTAACGCTTGTGTATTCATCTTCTTCTATTTTATTTTGAAGTAAATCTACCTTCTTTGATTCGCTTCTTGTAAGCGATATAAACCAGCCAACAAATTGCGCCATAGACACCCAGCAATAGTAAGCGAGATAGCTGAACGTAGATAGAGGCTTCTCCAATAATCTTTGCCCAAATATCAGGCAAGGAGAAAACAAATACAAAAAGCAGGATAACCGGAGTAACAAACTTTATGATAAACCGATAAATCGGCGGCACTTTCATATCTGCACCATGATTGATTTCTGCCCAGCCTTTATCCATACCAAAAACCCAGGCGAAAAGAATAATTTCAAACAAGGCGAAAACCACGAGCGATACTGTTCCTGCCCAATAGTCAAATTCATCAAAGACGCCTTCATTAAAGAAAAGCACAGCAGGCAAGCCCAAAAGAAAAATTACTACACCAAACGTCCATGCAGCTTTTTCGCGACCCCAGTTGAACTCGTCTCTTAAAAAACCCATTACTGGTGTTCCCATAGCTAAAGAGGAGGTGATTCCGGCAAAGAACAATAGCCCAAACCACATAACGCCTGCCAATACAGCCAAGGTCGGCCCCCATTGTTGGAATAGATAAGGCAGCGTCTTGAATCCTAGTCCTAAGCCTCCCGACTTGGTTAGTTCCACTACTCTGTCCACTCCCAAATACCCGATGGATATGGGGATAATAATGGAACTGCCCAATACCACTTCTACAAACTCATTCATCCAGCCAGCACTCATGGCATTCAGTGCAATGTCATCTTTCGGTCGAACGTAAGAAGCATAACAGTGAATGGAACCCATCCCAACAGAGAGTGTAAAGAAAATCTGTCCGGCGGCAGCCAACCAAACTTTGGGTGTCCATATCGTACTGAAATCTGGTGTCCACAAGAAGTTGAGCCCCAGTGTTCCGTCATTAACAGCACCATGAACTCCTGCTTTGATAGTAACTCCTCTGATAGCAAGAATAGCTCCGAATAATATCAACAGAGGAATACCAATTTTAGCTACCTTCTCCACTCCACCACTCAATCCTTTGGATAAGATGTAGGTGTTTAGCAAAAGGCAAAACAACCAGAAGAAAATAGGCTCTATCGTTTGAAGAGCTACATAGTTGTTGAAAAATGCCGCTACATGCTCCGGCGATTCGGAAGAGAAGGAGCCGATGATGGAATGATAAACATAACTCAAAGTCCATGATTCGATATAGCAGTAATAGGAGGCGACAGCCAGATTGGTGAAAATACCGAAGACCCCGATGTATTTCCAAAAGGCTTTTTTATCCATCGAATCCAAAATGAAGGGGGTGGAATGGTGTCCATTCTTTCCCCCGAATCTTCCCATAGACCACTCCACCCAAAGCAGCGGAATACCCATCAAAAGAAAACATACGAGATAAGGTACGATAAAAGCACCTCCTCCATTTTGTATGGCTTGAACCGGGAAGCGAAGAAAATTCCCTAAGCCGACGGCATTGCCCGCCATTGCCAGAATTAAACCTACCCGCGTACCCCAACTTTCTGTTTTTATCATTAACTGATTTTAAATGAAAGATTCGTTTCAGCGATAAATCTATTGAAATAATCGAGTGGTGAAAATTGAAATGTTCAAATCGTTGTTGAGCCAAGCGAAATGCAAGGAAACACAGATGAGGCAGAAATGAATTACTGATCTTGAGAAACCACTGGAGCAGTGCGTTTCCAGCAGTAATAAATGGGGATGCCCAACAACACGATAATCAATCCGGGCCAAGTATTTTCGGGCTTCATGAAAAGTAGATTAACACAAAAAGCAATGGCGAAGAGGATATAAATAATGGGAACCACGGGATAACCGAAAGCCTTATAAGGTCTTTCAGCATTCGGCATTTTTTTGCGTAAAATAAAAATGCCGATAACCGTGAAGATATAGAAAAGCATCACGGCGAACATTACGTAGTCTAATAAATCGCCGTACTTACCCGAAAGGCACAGTGCCGAACTCCAGATGAACTGAATCCATAAAGCATAACCCGGTACTCCGAATTTATTATTGTCTTTCATTTTTTTGAAAAACAAACCATCCTTCGCCATTGCTTGATATACGCGAACGCTGGCAAGGACAATCCCATTATTACATCCAAAAGTGGAAACCATAATCAGCAAAGCCATGATGATAGTAGCCGGGGAACCAAATATTTGCATAGCCGCTGAAGTCGCTACCCGGTCTTTCTCCGCAAACATAATTCCCTTACCCATTGCGTCCGCAGCCTGTGGATCGCCGAAGAAAGGAAGCAGACTGAGATAGGCGATGTTTGCCAGGATATAAAGAACAGTTACAATGACCGTGCCGAAGAATAGACTCAAAGGAATACTGCGTTTTGGATTGTCTATTTCACCGGCAATAAAAGTGACATTGTTCCATGCATCACTAGAGAATAAAGAGCCAACCAGAGCAACGCCCATTGCCGCAACCAATCCGAAACTGGTGAGCGATTCAAAACTTATTTTACCATCCGCCCCTTCCGAATAACTACCAAAATCCCAAAAGTGTTCCATGTTCAGATTGCGAACATCTGCATTGGCACAGATGAAAACTCCCAAAACAATCAA
Organism: Bacteroidota bacterium; assembly: GCA_016722375.1. Classification (NCBI taxonomy): domain Bacteria; kingdom Pseudomonadati; phylum Bacteroidota; species Bacteroidota bacterium. The sequence goes on from JADKJG010000008.1 coordinate 148,552, forward strand.
AGCAAAGAGCGCTAACAGTTTAGTGGAAGTGAAAATCCGAAGAATAATTTTCCCATAGTTTATGCCACGGGCATTAACAACGGTGAGCACCAGAATAGAAAAAATCCCTAGCACTTGAGCGGCTGAAATTTTAAGATTGCCGTATTGCAAAAGAATATTGTGTTCGCTCAGAGGTTCATATAATACACCGGTATATTTTGCAAAGGCCACTGCCACCGCAGCGATGGTCCCTGATTGCACTACGGCAAACAAACTCCATCCATACAAAAAGCCAATCAAAGGATTGTAGGCTTCTTTCAAATAAACATACTGACCTCCTGCTTGCGGAAATAATCCTGCCAGTTCGCCATAACTCAAAGCAGCGAATATGGTCATCACTCCTGTAATCACCCACAGAAGCAACATCCATCCGGGGCCACCTACAGTTCGGCTCATGTCTGCCGTCACGATAAAAATTCCGGAACCAATCATGGAGCCTGAAACAATAAGAGTAGCGTCCAGTAAATTGAGAGGTTTATGGGCTTTCATCGTAAGATTTGTTTTCCGGATTGTTGAACCAGCGCTTAGTCTTTCTTGTCCTTATTGAGCTTGCTATGGTGGCGACTGTATCCAAAATAAATAACAAAGCCAATCAACAACCAAGCCATCAGGCGCAACCAGTTAGGAACCCCCAGGCCGAAAACCATAGCCCCACAAACCAGTATGCCCAAAATGGGAACATAAGGCACCAAAGGGGTTTTGAAAGAACGCGGCACGTCCGGGTCGGTGCGTCGCATGATGATGACCCCGGCGCAAACCAACATGAAGGCAAAGAGTGTTCCGATGCTGGTCATGTCACCCACAATATCGCCGGGAACAAAAGCTGCAAAAAGACCGACGAAAACAAAAAGAATTAAATTGGATTTGTAAGGCGTTTTAAATACCGGATGCAATTCGCCAAAAACTTTTGGTAGCAAACCATCTTTACTCATCGAGTAAAACACACGAGACTGGCCTAGCAACATCACCAAAATAACCGAAGAGAATCCGGCCAAAATAGCTACGGTCACCAATTTTGCCAGCCATTCATAACCCGGCATGTGATTCTGTATTGCATAAGTCACCGATGCTTCTTTGCCGAAAGTTCGGAAATCCTCTGTACTTCCTACACCGGTTAATACATGCGCAAAGAGGATATATAGAACCGTACATATTACCAGCGAACCGAGAATGCCTATTGGCATATCCTTCTTCGGATTTTTCGCCTCCTGCGCGGCAGTAGAGACCGCATCGAAACCGATAAAGGCAAAAAAGACTACGCCAGCCGCCGCTAATATGCCCATCACGCCGCCGAAGTGATGCGGTATTCCTTGTACATCGTGATAAATTTCATAAGGAGGGATATAAGGAGTATGGTTTGCCGGACTAATAAACGACCAACCGAAGACAATGAAAAGAATCACAATCGCCACTTTGCCAATGACAATGGCACCATTCACAGCCGCCGATTCTTTTGTGCCTTTTATTAGAAGCAGCGTAAGCAACAAAATAATCAGGATGGCAGGTATATTGATAAAACCATGTGCTCCGGTGGCATGCTCTATGTCAAAGGGAGAGTGGCACCATTCAAATGGAATATTCATTCCCACATAGCCCAACAATTTATTTAGGTATTCGCTCCAGGCTATGCCCACTGTGGCTGCCCCCAGTGCATATTCCAGCACTAAGTCCCAACCGATAATCCAGGCGATGAGTTCGCCCATCGTGGCATAACTATAAGTATAGGCACTTCCTGCGATGGGAATCATCGAGGCAAATTCTGCATAGCAAAGACCAGCCAGAGCACAACCTAAACCGGCTACCATAAAAGCAATCGTTACCGAAGGTCCGGCATTATTGGCCGCTGCTGCTGCGGTTCGTACAAACAAGCCTGCTCCGATAATAGCGCCTATTCCCAGAAAAATCAGGTTCATGGCGCTCAGCGTTCTTTTGAGGGTATGCTCTCCGCTTTCACCCGAGTGGTCTTGCATTAACTGCGACAATGATTTTTTGCGGAAAAGATAGGACATATTTGGAGTGGTTTTTTGGTGAAACGATTGGCTTATGCGGTAAAACTATCTAAATTAAGTTTCCATTCACATGTTAAAAGGAGTTGAAGTAAGTCAGACAAAAATTATAGTCAGTTTTTTTTCATCTTTTTTTGAATCAAAATTCAAAAATTTTTATACTTTACAGCCATAATCCAAGTTTAAAGATAAAGCAGTGATAGCTGAAAAACTGAAACAAGAGTAAGCACCCGGAAGCCGAAAAGGGAATAGAGTAGGCAACCCACTTAAATTATTCCATCATGAAAAAGTATTTACAAAAACTCCATGTTGTTAATTACGTTAGGTATTGTTGGATTTTTCTGTTTGTGTTAGGGTTATGGCCAAATGCAGGGCGAAGTCAGATGAATTATTGGGTTCTTCCGCCTAATGTGGTAAACTTTACCGGTGGAAGTCCGTCAGCATCCTCTATTCCGGGGGCTACTTCTACTCAATATGTTGCTGCTAATGGTGCATATGACAATAACGGAAATTTGCTTTTTTATGTAAAAGCGGAACAAACGGATATGAAGTTATTTAGTAGCACAGGTAGCTTGGTTGGGTCGCTGAACGCCCTACCATATACCTGCAACGTACCCAATTCTACATCAGACAGACCTAATAGGGAAATAACTATTATTCCTCGTTTTGGTTATTGTAACCAACATTATGTGATTTGGTCTGCCGCAAATGTTAATTTGGCAGGAACATCATTGGGATATGCGATTATCAATACTTCCGGAGCCACTTCGATTGTACAGCAATCTACCATGATCAAATGCACCGGAGATAATTATGGCTCCTTAGCGGTTAGTAAACTTATTTCGGGGACGAGGTACTTATTGTTTCTGAGTCAGGGTTCTTTGTTTAGATTTACTATCACCGGAGGTGGTTTTACCAACGAAACGCTAATTGCTAATAGTGGCACTATTCCCACTTTAAACGCCGTAAGTGATGAACTTGAAATATCTCCGGATCAAAATTCTATTTCCTGGGTAAAAACCCAGACCGGTGACGTATATGTGGCAAGCGTTAACCTTGCTACACCATCTATTAGTAATGTCAGAACCTATACTAGCGCTGCTGTGGCGCAGGGAATCGAATTTGACAACACATCTTCCAGAATATTTTCTTCCTGTTCAATCGGTCTTTATTATCGAGACATAAGTCTTGGCAGTGGCGCTATGACATCTATTGCTTCCAGTTCAAGCTATAATAAAACGCAATTAGAAATGGGTAAAAACAACCTGATCTATGCAGTTAATTCTTCCGGCTCGTTAGGGGCAATTACCACAAGCGGTACCCCAAGTGTGGCTGGGGCTGGTTTAGGAATTACTCTGTACAGCAACAGCGGCCATGCTATTACCTATCCAATTAACGATCCGAGTTATACGCTACCCGACCAGATTGATGGTGAAAATTATAACTGGTTTTTCACTACACCCTCTGTCACTATTACGCAAAACGGGATTCTTTGTGCAGGAAGCACCACCACTTTAACAGCAAACCCTGCCCCTTCCGGCATACCAGTGACATATAATTGGAGTACAGGAGCCACCACCCAGGTAGCAACTATTAGCGTAGGCGGTACGCATACGGTAACGGTTACTGACCAAAACGGGTGCAGCGCTTCGGCAAACATTTCTGTAACTCAGCAGCCCAAGCCAATCATCGCGGCGCTGACAAGTGAGGAAACTAATAGATGTACTCAGCAAGGTAATATATTGCTATCCGCAGTTCCCGGAGCAGGTAATCAGGCAACCTTTCAAAGCTATCTTTGGGCTTCAAGCCCCATAACCTCTGTAAATGGTGCGATCACTCAGAGTGTAAATGCACCACCCCATACACAATCTACTATTTATACTGTTACCGTAACCAGCAACTTTAATTGTACCGCCTCACAAACTGTCACTATCAACTGGCTACAAAACTGTTGTAATGGCACAACAGTAACGAAACCTGTTTCCTGCGGAGGGGGTACGGTCAATTTAACTTATTACAATGTCAACCTCTCCAAAATTTATCAGGATATTTGTGGTACGGGGAATGTGCTGGACCTTAACACCATCGCTGGTACTGATAAAAAAATCGCCATAAACGGTAACCTGACTGTGGATGGAACCTATACTATCAAAAACTGCACTTATACTTCTACCGTCTTTAATAACTCCGGGGGCATCCGGTTTGCCTCAAATTCCAGCCTTATTATACCAACAGGAAGTTCTCTGACTATTGACAACTGCTACTTGCTTGCATGCTCCAACAACATGTGGAATGGAATCAGGGTGGCTATAAACGCTACCCTGATTACGCAAAACAATACCGTAATAGCCGATGCACTTGCCGGAGTGAGCGGTTTGGTTACTGGCGGGCTTTTTGGACTTGGAACAGTCACGCTTCAACCTACCACGAAATTTTATCGGAACAGAGTTGGCTTTGACATCTCTTTCGGTGCGGCGACCCGCCACCGGGTAAATGGCTGTGAGTTTAAATATGACGCAGCCAATGCGCTGATGAACTTTATGTTAGCTCCGGATAATGGTAAGCGACCTTCGGTCGGGGTGGGGGTTTATAACAGCAGCGGCAGCTACTGGCAAATTCCTGACGTGATTTTTGGCACGGCAAATACTTTTGATGGCATCAACTGCGGAATCTATGCCTCGGAAAGTAATGTCAGGGTTAATGCCAACACTTTTAACAACATCCGTAATTACAATAATGTTACATATGGCGGAAGAGCCATTCATTGTAACAGCGCCTTTTTATCATTGTATGGAAACAGTGTTTGGGTGCAGACGAATTCCGACCTCGGTGCGTCGGCATTTAATAACTGCGATTATGGTGTTTATGTAAACTTTGCTAATGCGGTTGTTCAAAATAATAAAATGGCTTCGATTAAAAACGGTATTTACGCCAGCAACTGCCCATTTCACAATCTGGATTTCAACTATAATAATATTGGTCTGAATGGTAGTCCTGCAGATTTCGGAATTACTTTTAATAATGTGCTTGGAGCCGCCGGAATACCAAAGGCCGTAAGTAACACGATCTACCTAAACGAACCTTACATGGACCCCAATACTTTTTTGTTTGTAATTCCTGCCGGAATTGTGCATACAGAAAGCAGTAATGCTGTGGTAAATTGTAACGGCGGAACCCGCGACTGCCGTCCGCTAATTGAACTAAACAATATTTATAATGGAGTCTATGGAGTTTATGTAAACAATGCTTATGGCACCCGCATTACCAACAATAATATTAACCTTACTAACGCCGTAGTCACCTCTCAAACCAAGGCTTGCATCTACCTCAGTGGGGCCAATATGCCGCTGGTAACAGTCAATACACTGACTGGAAATGGAAACGTTTATGATGAAAATCCTTTAGTATTTTCATCCCACCAAAGAAGAACCGGCATCCGGCTGAGCAACAGCACCGCCGAAATATGCAATAACACCATGAACTCTATTGGCTATGGCGCAGAATTTATTGCCGGCTGCAACGGTACCCAGTTTAAGCGAAACATCCTGGGTGCCAGCAGGTACGGAGTGGTGCTCAAAAATAACGGAGCAACCGGTGGAATTATAGGACAACAGGGCGCTGCAAATCTCACCCATGGCAACAACTTTACCGGACCTTTTAATAATACTCCTTCTGCCTTCCGTACTTACTGCTTTAACTCAGATGGCTCGCAATCTCCATTTAGAGTGATTTCGCCAATTGCCAGCCAGCAACCCGAACCAAATGGTGCTACATCTGGATATAACCCCATTATAAAATTACAATCATCTACTTCTACAGCTTGGTCTTGCAGTGTTCAATGGAAAAGTTTAAGGATCAACCAGGGTGACTTATACAGCAAGGATATCGCAGAAGGTAAAGCAGATGAATATATGGAGTTGGGATTTGAGGAAAGCGGAAGCTGGCTGACGGAGCGGGATCTATTCAATCGTTTGGATGAAGATCATTCTCTGCTGCAAAGTAAGGATTTGTATCAGGAGTTTTATGCTGCCAAATCCGAACAAAGCATTGGCCAGATTAAGGCGTATGACATGGCTGTTTATCAATTGACCAATCCTGCTCTCGTGAAAGACAGTCTTTCTTTTGAAGCACATTGGGAAGAGGCTGTATCGAAAAATAATGCCATCGCCGCCAGCATCCAGCCGGAACAAAACCGGAAAACGGTAAACGATATTTACCTGCATACGGTAGCCCGCGGCATCACTTCGTTTTCGGCCGAACAAGAGGAAATATTATTCCGCTTAGCGTCACAATGTCCTTATTCCGATGGTGATGCTGTTTATATGGCCCGTTCTCTTTACAATATAGTCAATCACTCAGCGTTATTTGACGACGACAAAATTTGCAACGCAACAGCAACCTATAAAATGGAGCAGGCAAAGAAATCAACGCAAAGCGAATTGTCAATCAGGGTAAGCCCCAATCCTGCCAGTGACAAGGTAGATATTGTAATAAAAGGCAGCAAGGAGGATTTGAGGATGATGGTCTATAATAATCTCGGTGAAATCGTAGGGAATGCTGTTGTCAATCACTATGTCGAGTTTGATGTGAGCAATTTTACCAATGGAGTTTATCAGGTTTGTTTTATCTCTCCTAATGGAACAGTTTCTTCAAGCCGCTTAGTTGTTGCAAAATGAGACGGGTATTAGTAGCTGCATGGCTAAATCTTTGTTTAGCCATGCAACTTTTTTCTCAGGACTATGGCATTCAATGGGTGCAAGGCGATGTACCAGTATCTATCATGGACTTTAGAAACGATACCGTTCAATTCCATTTTATTACCGACTCCCCCAATGTTGCTATGTTTATCGGAACTGCCAACATTTGCAATAAGCAAGGTGAGTTTTTGTTCTTCACCAATGGTATCTATGTAAGAGATAGATATGGCAATATGATGCCCAACGGTGATTCACTATGTTATAGCGAACAATGGTACACTGCTTTTAATAACGTTTACCAAACCATTTATCCCAACGGTTTACCGAGTGCGCAAAGTGTAATGATTTTACCCAAGCCCGGAAATGACAATCTATATTACATCTTTCATTACTTAACCACGGATACTTCTTACTTATTAAAAAATATGGTGCAGACCGCTCCATTGGTTCTCTACTATAGCTTGGTGGGTATGAATGAAAACTTTGGATTGGGTGCCGTGATTGAAAAAAATGTCCGCCTCCCTATTTATCAGCCCATGTGTTCCTCTCGTATGACCGCTGTAAAGCATGGCAATGGAAGGGACTGGTGGTTAGTACGCCACGGAGACCGTGATAACACTTATATTAAGTTTCTGATTACTCCTAATGAGATAGATGGCCCTTATTTTCAAAAAATCGGTCCTTCCTATAATCGTGATAATCTTGCAATAGATTATTACGGGGCTTCTGTATTTTCTTTGGCCGGTGATAAAATGGCTTCTTCCAATTTTTGGGGGCCAATAGTCGTATTGGATTTTGACCGCTGCAATGGTGAGTTCAGCAATCCTATAACCATCAACAACATGTTGGAAGATACTACCTGGTATGGTGCTGCATATACAACTTTGAGCCCCAATGGCAGATTTTTATATGCCAATAATGTCTATGGACTGAATCAATATGACTTGTGGTCTTCTAATATTAATGATTCGGTTCGGCTATATACAAGAGACTCAACCGACCCCTATTGGCTGAGCGCGATGCAATTAGCCCCTAATGGCAAAATCTATATCGCTAAATGGAACGGGGGTTCTTACGCTCTACACGTCATCAACAAACCGGATGAATATGGGTGGGCTTGTGATTTTGAGTTCAATGGGCAACAATGTATAACAGCTAACACGGTAAATCTTCCTAATATGGTTAATTACAAACTGGGTACTTTAGTAGGTAGCGCTTGTGATACCATTATCAATAGTGTTAGTGGTTTGTCTGGCGATAAATTCAAAGTAAGCATCAGTCCAAACCCTGCCAGCGACAAGGTAGATATTGTAATAAAAGGCAGCAAGGAGGATTTGAGGATGATGGTCTATAATAATCTCGGTGAAATCGTAGGGAATGCTGTTGTCAATCACTATGTCGAGTTTGATGTGAGCAATTTTACCAATGGAGTTTATCAGGTTTGTTTTATCTCTCCTAATGGAACAGTTTCTTCAAGCCGCTTAGTTGTTGCAAAATGAGACGGGTATTAGTAGCTGCATGGCTAAATCTTTGTTTATCCATGCAGCTTTTTTCTCAGGATTATGGGGTGCAATGGATACAGGGAGATGTTCCCGTATCCATTATGGATTTCAGGGATGATACAATCAAGTTCCATCACGTAAATGATACAATTGGTATGTTTATCGGCACAGCTAATATTTGTGATCGACAAGGTAACTTTTTGTTTTTTACCAATGGTATCTATGTAAGAGATAGATATGGCAATATGATGCTTAACGGAGATTCTCTTTGCTATAGCGACCAGTGGTACACGGCTTTTAATAATGTTTATCAAACAGTTTATCAGGTCGGTCTGCCAAGCCATCAAAGTGTGATGATTGTACCAAAACCAAGGAAGTGGTAATCTTTATTACATTTTTCATTACCTCACCGCAGACACCTCTTATTTGAAATTAAACAGGGTAAATACAGCGCCTTTGGTGCTTTACTACAGTTTAGTGGACATGAATGAAAATTTTGGATTAGGTGCTGTAGTTAAAAAAAATGTACGGCTACCAATTTATCAGCCTATGTGTTCATCTCGAATGACCGCCGTAAAGCATGGAAATGGGAGAGATTGGTGGCTGATACGGCATGGAGACAGCGATAATAAGTATATCAAATTTTTGATTACACCAGATAGTATTGCAGGTCCATACTATCAAAGTATTGGGCCTGCTTACAACTACAACGGTGATGTGTTTGACTTCTACGGCACCTCGGTTTTTAATCAGACAGGAGATAAAATGGCCAGCAGTTGTCAATTGGGACCTACTGTTGTTTTAGATTTTTACCGATGTAGCGGTGAGTTCAATAATCCCATTTTTTTTTTAACAATCATCCCGATACTTTAGCAGGAGCAATGGGTTTAGCATTTAGTCCCAATGGAAGGTTTCTTTACGCTTCTGATAAAATCAGCTTAAATCAATATGATCTCCATAGCATAACCGGCCATGATTCGGTGCGTTTATATACCATTGACAGTAGTGATGACTACGCGATCAGATTGCTGCAATTAGCCCCTAATGAAAAAATTTATCTATCAACCTGGCATGGAGGAGCATTTGCGCTCCATGTGATTAATAAACCCAATGAATTGGGAATAGGTTGTGATTTTCAATTTAATGATCAGCAATGTATTTCTGGGAACACCAATAATCTGCCTAATATGGTGAATTACAAGTTGGGGGGGTTAATGGGCAGCGGTTGTGATACCATTATCAATAGTGTCAGTGATTTACAGGGCGATAGATTCAAAGTAAGCATCAGTCCAAACCCCGCCAGCGACAAGGTAGATATTGTAATAAAAGGCAGCAAGGAGGATTTGAGGATGATGGTCTATAATAATCTCGGTGAAATCGTAGGGAATGCTGTTGTCAATCACTATGTCGAGTTTGATGTGAGCAATTTTACCAATGGAGTTTATCAGGTTTGTTTTATCTCTCCTAATGGAACAGTTTCTTCAAGCCGCTTAGTTGTTGCAAGGTAGTTTGGGTGGTATTCTGATAAATAGGCATTCGTATGAAAACGTATTTGCTCTTAAGTTGAAAAGTGTAATTTAGATAGTAGTACAATTGATTTATTTTTGATTTTGCCTTCAGGCTTCTAGCTTATTTCCAAATTATCTGTATATCTGCTTAAACGAACAATCAAGAAAGTCACTGACCATTGACACATAGAATAGAAGTGTATAATGCGTTTTAATTATAGGTCTAAGCACAAATCTTCAATCCATCATAGGCAATTTTTACCTGCGGCGGTAATTGCTTTTCCATTTCTTCATACAAACCAAACTGATGGCTCATGTGTACCAGATACGTTTGCTCTGGGTTTACATCTTCAATCACTTCCATTGCCTCGCTAACAGATAAATGCGAATAGTGAGGCTCCGAACGAAGTGCATTGAGTACCAACAATTTCGAGCCTCTAATTTTATTTCTTTCCTCCTTGGATATGGTCTTGGCATCGGTGATATAAGTGAAGTCGCCAAACCGAAAGCCAAGCACGGGCATGGTGGCGTGCATCACTTCAATAGGAAGAATTTTTAAGTGCTGAATTTGAAATTCTGAATTCTGAATTCTAATAAAATTCATCTTTGGCAAGTACGGATAGCTGGTCTCTGTGAAGGCATAAGAATATTGTTTCTTGATACCTAACTCTGTAGGAAAGTCACAATAAAAATCAAGCGCCTTTCCACTCAAAAAATTCAGAGAGCGGATGTCGTCAATGCCGCCGGTATGGTCTTTGTGTTGATGCGTCATAATGACCGCATCCAGATGATCCACCTTTTCGCGGAGCATTTGCTGACGAAAGTCGGGGCCGCAGTCTATAGTGAGCGTCAGGTCTTTATCGCGAAGGAGTATGGAAGACCGCAGTCGCTTATCGCGAGGGTCGGTGGACTGACAGACCCGGCAAGCACAGCCAATCAGCGGAACGCCGCCAGAAGTACCTGTACCGAGAAAAGTAATTTCCATACCTAGATAGTAAGAGAATGAAAATAGGAATTCCGTTTAATGGAGCAAACGGATGACGGCGATTTATCCAGAAATTTTAAACAGGGTTTCTTTCTCCATCTTGATTTGCTGGAGCAATTCCTGACTTTCGCTCGAAAGATTCTCCAATTCCAAATCTTCAATCGTAGAAAGTATTTCAATCATAGAGTTGATTTTCCCCTCTGGTTCGTGAAAGCGGTTGATGACCACTACCCTCCTTTTTTCTAAAATACAGAAGCCGTTCTGAAAATTTCCACGCTCGTAGCGCACCGTGTAGCCGCCCTCTTTGAAAACTTCTTCCAGTTTCTTTAACATCGTAACATTATATTTGAAGCCCATCTGGTGGTGTATTTATTGATGATTGAATCGCTGGTATTGTTTACTCTTATTAAGGAACGAAAATATTTCTCTGAAATTTTGTAGCATGATGAAGAAACTAACATTGTGGATATTCTTTGCACCGGTTGTCCTTTTTGCTCAAACCGGTATCAGCAAAGACGGGGTTATTACTCTTGATTTCAATAAAAAGAAGACGGCCAGCGACACGGTTCAGAAAAAACAATCGAACCAACAACAAGATTATCTGAAACCTGCTAAACAGAAAAAGCAGGATGATCTGCCTCAATACGATGAAGAAGAAGAAGCTCCCGATTTCAAGAAAGATGGTTTGTTTAAGGCTTTGTTTCATGCAGGCATCAACGGCTGTCAGGTGGACGGTGACGGTTATAGCGGCTTTAAATATATGGGCTTTGACGGTGGGGTAGGAGCCATGATCAGGTTCCACAAACTTTTTCGGCCAGTATGGAGATCAACTATACCATGAAGGGTTCGCGACAGACCTACCTTCCGCACGCCAGCGACAGTTCGCAGTATAAGTTCAATATTCAGTGGGACTATATCGAAGTGCCCATCTCCATCAGCGTGCATGATAAGAAGTTAGTGATGTTCAGCCTCGGCATCGCTCCGGCATTTATGATACGCTATAAACAGCGCAGCGAAAACGGTCAAAACGAAACTGATAACCCGCCGAGCGGGCAACCCAGCCGCTTCGATTTGTCGGTTTTCGGTATGTTGAACTTCGTGATTCAAAAGCATTATGCACTAGGCATCAAGTATGGATATTCTACTATCCCTATTCGCAGTTCTTCCGGCTATGGTTTCAGCAAGATTCGCGGTCAATACAATAATGTGTTAACCCTGCGATTCACCTATATCATGGATTCGGTGAAGAAAAAGAAGAAATAGCGAAATCGGATTTAGTCCAGATGGACAATGCCGTTAAGTTAAGGATTTCGACCGCGACGCGGTCGTATATTCATATAGAACTTTCTATTTTTAAGGCTCATCCTAATAAGTAGTTGAGCCTAATCTCCCCGCAGCTATTATCATGGCTAAAGCCATTTAGCACAAGCCGGATACTCACCACGCTGAAGTATGGTGTTATAATTTCACCATTTATGGCGGAGCGTTTAGTGCAAAACTGGCTTGGCTTTAGCCAAGAAATAATCATGTTTTGAACACGTTTACAGCTTACCCTTATCTTCATAATAGACTATTGTTTTTCGAATGGATAGTTCAAAAAATCAATAGAGGGTTTATTTTAAAGCTATGAGGGTCCAATTTGATATTGAGAGGGCCCAATTCAACATCAAGAGGGTCCATTTTGACATCAAGAGGGTCCATTTTGATACAGAGAGGGTCCAATTTGACATCATGAGGGTCCGATTTGGAGCTATCAGGGTCCATTTTGAGTTTATTTTACGCTATCAAAGTATCCAATTGATGATTTGGGCAAAAAAAAGGCGCTGAAGATTTCTCTCAGCGCCTTTTGAATTTGTTATCGTTGAATTATTCGAACTTCAGGTCAAGAGCCAAGCCACGAAGTTCATGCATCAATACGTTGAATGATTCCGGTACACCAGCATCTGGCTGATTATCCCCCTTCACAATTGCTTCGTAAGTTTTCGCCCGGCCAATGATGTCATCTGATTTAACTGTGAGCAATTCTTGCAACACATTTGATGCGCCATAAGCCTCGACAGCCCAAACTTCCATTTCTCCAAAACGCTGACCTCCAAACTGGGCTTTACCACCGAGAGGCTGTTGGGTAATAAGAGAGTAAGGTCCGATAGAACGAGCGTGCATTTTATCATCCACCATGTGAATCAGTTTCAGCATGTAGATAATGCCCACCGTAGTTTTCTGGTGGAAACGCTCACCGGTTTCGCCATCATAAAGATAGGTAGATCCAAACTCAGGAAGTTTAGCCTTTTCTACATAGCTGGCGATTTCTTCTAAGGAAGCCCCATCAAAAATAGGTGTGGCAAATGTGACACCCAGTTTCTGACCGGCCCAAGCCAATACAGTTTCATAAATCTGACCGAGGTTCATACGCGAAGGTACACCCAGCGGATTCAGAACGATATCAACCGTAGTGCCATCTTCTAGGAAAGGCATGTCTTCGGCACGAACAATTCTGGCAACGATGCCCTTGTTTCCGTGACGACCTGCCATTTTATCACCTACTTTCAGCTTGCGCTTTTTAGCGATATACACCTTGGCTAATTTCAACACACCAGAAGGAAGCTCATCACCGATAGAGATATTAAACTTCTCGCGTTTAAATCTTCCGGTTTCTTCATTCACCCGCATGTTGTAGTTATGCAACATGGTTTTAATCAATCGGTTGTTATCATCTTCCTTGGTCCAGTTGTTTCCATCAACTACTGCATAATCCAGATCAGTCAATAATTTGGCGGTGAACTTTGTTCCCTTGCTGACCAACTCTTCCCGGTAAACGGACTGAATGCCCATAGCCACCTTTCCACTAAGTACCGTCATCAGTTTATCAACTAATAGACCTTTCACTTCAGACATTCTCTTGGCGTAATCCTTGTCTAATTTCTCCAACAAGGTCTTTTCTTTAGCCTTAGAAGTTTTATCCTTCTTTGCTCTGCCGAAAAGCTGCTTATTAATCACCGTTCCTTCTACACTAGGTGGAACTTTCAAGGAAGCATCTTTCACATCACCGGCCTTATCGCCGAAGATAGCACGAAGCAATTTCTCCTCTGGTGTAGGATCTGTTTCTCCCTTTGGAGTAATTTTTCCTATCAAAATATCTCCTTCAGAAACTCTGGCACCTACGCGAATGATACCGTTATCGTCCAAGTCTTTGGTAGCCTCTTCGGAAACGTTTGGAATGTCTGCCGTTAATTCTTCTTCTCCCAGCTTCGTATCGCGCACTTCCATTTCAAATTCTTCGATATGGATGGACGTGAACACGTCATCACGAACTACTCTTTCTGAAATAACAATAGCATCCTCAAAGTTATAACCCTTCCAAGGCATGAAAGCCACCTTTAGGTTAGCTCCCAAAGCCAATTCGCCGGATTGAGTGGCAAATCCTTCGCAAAGGATTTCACCCTTTTTTACCCTTTGACCTTTCTTGACAATTGGTTTCAGGTTAACGCAGGTACTTTGGTTGGTTTTGCGGAATTTAGGAAGGTTATAAGTCACCTTATCATCGCGGAACGAAACGAGCTTTTCTTCTTCGTTACGGTCATATTTCACGATGATTTGCATTGCATCTACATATTCTACAACGCCGTCTCTTTCAGCATTCAAAAGATTACGTGAATCTACAGCCACCTTTCCTTCTAAGCCGGTGCCTACAATAGGCGCCTGCGGACGAAGAAGCGGCACGGCTTGACGTTGCATATTTGAACCCATCAACGCACGGTTCGCGTCATCGTGTTCCAAGAACGGAATCAATGAGGCAGAAACGCCTACGATCTGGTTCGGGGCTACGTCCATGAACTGAACTTCCTCCGGTCCGAGAATCGGGAAGTCACCCTGAAAACGAGATTTAATTTTATCTGTTAGGAACTTTCCTTTATCATCTAAGGTAACATTGCTCTGTGCAATCTTCACCAAATCCTCTTCTTCAGCAGTTAGGAACTGAACCTTGCCCTTTAAATTTACCTTGCCTTCATCCACCTTGCGATAAGGTGTTTCGATAAAGCCCATGCGGTTTACCTTGGCGTGAACACAAAGAGTAGAAATCAATCCGATATTCGGTCCTTCCGGTGTTTCGATGGTGCAAAGACGACCATAGTGAGAGTAGTGTACGTCACGAACCTCAAAGCCTGCACGCTCTCTCGAAAGACCACCAGGTCCGAGTGCCGATACACGGCGCTTGTTGGTGATTTCTGCCAGCGGATTGGTTTGATCTAAAAACTGAGAAAGCTGAGAGGTTCCGAAGAATGAATTGATAACAGAAGAAAGAGTTCTTGCGTTAATCAAATCCACCGGGGTAAATACCTCATTGTCACGAACGTTCATCCGCTCGCGAATCGTTCTTGCCATACGAGCCAGACCAACGCCAAACTGTGAGTGCAATTGCTCGCCCACCGTTCTTACTCTTCTGTTGCTCAAATGGTCAATATCATCAATTTCCGCCTTCTGGTTCGAAAGATTCACCAGATATTTAACGATGGCGATGATGTCGGTTTTCGTCAATACCCGGGTATCCATGTGAATATCCAGTTTCAACTTCTTGTTAATTTTATAACGGCCTACTTCACCCAGATCATAACGCTTGTCCGAGAAGAATAGCTTCTCGATAATGCCACGAGCTGTTTCCTCATCAGGTGGTTCAGAGCCGCGCAATTGCTTATAAATATGGTTCAAAGCCTCAATTTCTGAGTTGGAAGTATCCTTGTTCAGTGTATTGAAGATAATCGAGTAATCAGCGCCTTGAATGTCTTTGTGAACAAAGATACTCTGAGTGCCTGATTCAAGAATCTGGTTGATATTGTCGGTGTCAATAATTGTATCACGCTCCAACAACACTTCATTCCGTTCGATAGATACTACTTCGCCGGTATCCTCATCCACGAAATCTTCCATCCAGCTCTTCAGAACTCGAGCAGCCAACTTGCGGCCAATAGACTTAGCTGCATTCTTCTTATTCACTTCAATTTCGTCGGCCAATTCAAATAAGGTCAAAATGTCCTTATCTGAATCATAACCTACGGCACGCAACAACATAGTAACCGGGAATTTCTTCTTACGGTCAATATAGGCGTACATTACATTATTAATATCGGTGGCAAACTCCATCCAGGCTCCCTTGAAAGGAATAACACGGGCGGAGTAAATTCTTGTTCCATTCGGGTGATAGGATTGTCCGAAAAATACACCTGGGCTTCTGTGTAATTGCGATACAATCACTCGCTCAGCGCCGTTGATGATAAAGGTTCCTTTCGGAGTCATGTAAGGAATGTTTCCAAGAAACACATCCTGCACAATAGTTTTGAAATCAATGTGCTCGGGATCGTTACAAGAAAGTTTGAGTTTCGCCTTCAAAGGCACACAATAGGTCAAACCTCTTTCGATACACTCGTCAATCGTGTATCGGGGAGGGTCAACGAAATAATCTATGAATTCAAGAACGAAAATGTTCCGTGTATCGGTAATTGGAAAATTTTCCCGGAAAACGTTGTGTAACCCTTCAAATTTACGGTTTTCAGCGGTGGTCTCCAACTGAATAAACTTCATAAAGGTTTCCAACTGGATGTCCAGCAGGTCGGGTTGTTCATCGGGCAGTTTGATTTTCCCGAAGTTGATTCTGCCAGCGCTTTTTTTGAGGATTTCAGCCATAACGTTAATGCTTGATTAAGTTTCTAAATTTCCAAAAAACAAATAGAACTTCTACCGGCTTTCACTCTTGAAAAAGAGCCCGAAATCCGACAAAAATCAAATTCTACTTAATATATTTTGGAACCGGTTTTGCAAAACGGACGGCAAATATAGACGACTGGACTATATTTCCAAACATTTTATGAAAATATTATAACCTGCTTCCTAGTCCCTCCCTCCTCGGGTTCCTTTGGCTGGAGCCTAGGCTTAATGGATTCTTTTACCCCTTGCTTCACTCGCGCTGAACAACTCTCCACCTCCGGCGGAGCCGTAGTTGTGGGGTTGGCGTTTCAATATAATAAACTCCATTCGGTAGGTTGCTCAAGTCCAACTTCTTAGTGCAATGAACTGCTAGGAGGATTTTCTTGCTTACTTAAAACCATCCGGAAGGCAAGCCATGTTGCATTAATAAATAGCATTCAAAATAGCAGGTTATATAAATGTGTCCCATTAGCTGTACAAAGGAGGCTCCATTAAAATGGAATTTGAGTACTGTCATCTGGTGACAGCATCCTTTCGAGTTGCAGAAATTCTATACGAGGATATTGCTGAATGAGTAATTTTTGATTTTTGTGAGATTAGCGAGTAGTTCCCAGATAAGACAAGTTAAAACAATTATAAATGAACACCGCATTGAAAGTAGATATTTTGTTTAACCTGAATAGGTAAGAAGTTGGTACCGAAAAACCTTTGATTTGGCAACGTTGGTATGCTTTATGCCTTCTATACTTCAAATTAGTTCACGAAAAAAACCAAACCATGAAAAAATCATACTACTCCATCCAACCCCACTCTTGTTTGCTGATCGCCTTGTTTTCTATTCTTTTTTCCGCCTATGGCTACGCACAAAGTTCCTCAAAAGCTTTAAATCCTCCTACCTCTAATATATCTTTATCGGCAGTCATTCCATCCTACGTCAGCTTTAAAGAGGGAGTAAAACCACCCATTGAAGGCTTTGATAAATGGCTCCGGCAGAAATATGGTCTAGCTGTAGGCTTTGGTCTACTTCAAACCGTGGCTGATAAAGATGGTATGGGGTTTACCCATTTTCGGTTTACGCAGACTTTTTTAAACATTCCTATAGCGGGAACCATGCTTATAGCTCACGTTAAGCAAGGGCTTGTAGAGAGTTTTAATGGCGAGACGGTGGTCTCGGTTCCTTCAGAAGTCAAGAGCCGATTGTCGGAAGCCGTGCTCTTAAAAAGCGCCCTGAAATTTGTAGGAGCTAAGTCATACAAATGGGAACACCCCGAGGAAGAGGCTTTTATACAAAGAGAGCAAGGCAAAAAAGCCAGCTTTTTTCCAAAAAGTGAATTGATGTATGCGAAAGATGCTGCTGGTCAATATAAATTAGCCTATCGTTTTGACATCTACTCACAAGAGCCGCTTTCGAGAAAATTCGTTTTGGTGGATGCTGAGACGGGTGAAGTGCTTAGTTCTGAAGACCAGATACAAGATGTGAACGCGACCGGCACCGCTTTCACTGCCTACAGCGGCACACAACCCATTACGGCAGATGCTTTCAATGGTTCATATCGGCTTCGCGAAACCGGCCGTGGCTTGGGAGTGGAGACTTATAACATGGCGGGCGGCTACAATTATGCTGCGGCTGTTGATTTTACAGACGCTGATAACATCTGGAATAATATCAATGCTGCCAAAGATCAGTGTGCTACTGATGCTCATTTCGGCGCGGAAAAAACCTATGACTATTATTTTAACACCTTCCAAAGAAACAGTATCAATAACGCTGGGTTTAAATTGTTCAACTATGTACATGCAGATCTTACACACCTTTCGCATCTCAATAATATCAATGCCTTTTGGGATGGCAACCGCATGACTTATGGCGATGGGGGAAACGGCTATGCACCCCTAACCGCTCTTGACATTGTCGGACATGAGATTACCCACGGTTTGACGAGCTTTACTGCTAAACTTAGTAATTCTTCGCGCGAAAGCGGGGCATTGAATGAGGGGTTTAGTGATATTTTTGGTACTACCATAGAATTTTATGCGACGCCATCCAAAGCCGATTGGACGATTGCCGAAGATGTCGGCACTCCTTTCAGAAGTTTAAGCAATCCGAAAACATACTTCCAACCGGATACTTATCTGGGCACCTATTGGAAGAATGACAGCTTGGACAGTTTTGGCGCACACACCAACCTCGGAGTGCTTAATCATTGGTATTATTTGTTGTGTCAGGGAGGGAACGGCACCAACGATAAGGGGAGTGTTTATTCTGTGAGCGGTATTGGCATGGAGAAGGCCGCTAATATTGCTTTCCGAACCCTAACCGTCTATCTGACCAGTAACTCGAAATATGCTGATGCACGGTTTTATTCGGTTCTTTCTGCAGAAGATCTGTATGGTGTCTGTTCTCCCGAAGCGGCAGCTACTGTCGCTGCTTGGTATGCTGTGGGTGTTGGTGGTCCGAACGAGGGTAACAACCCTACCATTTCTTATAATGGTTGGCTGACTGTGTTTTGTTCCAATTCGTCTTTTACGTTGAATGCAAATACAAATTATAACTATCAGTGGAAGTTGAATGGTGTAAATATCTTTGGGGCAACCGGTTCTTCATACGCTGCTACACAAGCAGGCAATTATTCAGTGAGTACAAATGTCTGCGGGAATATTTTTACCTCTGCCTCAACGGCTCTTACGGTGACCAGTGCACAGGTCGGTATTTCTTCACCTGCAACCAGTAGTTGTACCAGTGTTTTGTTATCATCTTCATCGAGCCCCGGGTATAATTTGCAATGGAACAAGAATGGCTTGCCAGTCAATGGCGCGACATCCCCCACTTATCTGGCCACACAGTCGGGTAGTTATACCGCGGTAATATCGGGCAATACTATTCCGCCGACTTCATTTCACAATGCTGCGCCAGTAAATATTATTGAGCGAAATTGTAACCACACCGTTGATACCATTATTGCCAGTGGTATGCCAACAGCTATAGATCCGTCGCAGATCACTATTACAGTAAATATCACACACCCGGCAGATGGAGAATTGATCATGTATCTGGAGTCTCCTGCTGGTGAAAAGATAGGTCTCACCTTACTCAGCGGAGGATCCGGTGCTAATTTTACCAATACGATATTTTCCGATGCAGGAACAGATAGCATAGGTACAAGCGGTGCTCCCTATACCGGTGTTTATAAAACAAGGCCAACGACATTTACCATTTGTGCCATCACTATGGACAAAACCAGTTTTGCAAAATTGGGGAACGGAGTGATTAATCCAAATGGCCAATGGAAATTGCACATCATTGATGCTGTGCAGAATAATTTGGGGACTTTGAACAACTGGCAGGTAAATTTTCCTGCCATCCGGACTCCCAATCCTGACTGTGGACCGGTTACTTCCAACCCAATCAATATTACCATATCCAATTCATTCTCGCCAACGATTACGCCAACCGGCTCCACCACCCTCTGTCAGGGTGGGGCGGTTTATCTGACTGCTTCATCTGGCACCAGCTATTTGTGGTCCACCGGAGCTACCACTGCTAGTATCCCGGTTTATTCTTCCGGAAATTATTCAGTTACCGTTAATAATGGTGTAGGATGCTCAGGCACAGCTTCTCAATTAGTTACTGTGGTTCAGCCACCAGTGCCTTCTGTTATTTCTGCTGGAGGGCCAACCTCCTTCTGTGATGGCGGGAGTGTTTTTATAAGTGGCAATTCAAATGGTGGAATATGGAGCGTTGGAGGGAGTAATACAGCTACCTTATTAGTAGCAAGCGCTGGAGATTATTTCGTCACTAATTCCAATTCATGCGGCAGTGTTGCTTCTAATCATATTGCTGTTATCGTCAATCCTATTCCGGTTGTTGATGCAGGATCTTATCCGACTGTCCTTTCTACTGCTCCGGCATTTCCTTTAACCGGAACTCCTGCTGGAGGTACTTTTAGTGGAACCGGAGTAGTCGGTGGTAATGCTTTCGACCCCACGGTTTCGGGTGCAGGTTCCTTTCCTATAAGCTATTCTTATACAAACGGCAACGGATGTAGCAACGCTGCGCAAACCGTCATTACGGTGACCGGTGGTTGTAACTTTACCGTTGGGTCTGTCACCGGGCCGACGAATGCCTGTCCGTATATGGGTGCTACCGGTGGTCTGGCCGTTTACTCCGTTGCTGCAAATAATGCTTCCGGTTATGTATGGACTATTCCAACCGGTTCTACTTTGTTCACCGGTCAAGGTACTAATACTATCTCCTTTAAATATCCATCTTCCTTTGTTTCGGGTAGTGTGAAAGTGGATGTTAGTAGCACATGCGGCGCACCGGTTCAGCAAAGTCTGGCAATTACCAAATCTGTACCAGCCTTGCCTTCACCTATCTCTGGGCCAACCAACGCTTGTTCTTATAGGGGGACATTGAATGAGGCTATCTATTCTATTGCTCCGGTTGAAGGTGCCATATCTTACAAATGGAACATTCCTGCTAACGTCAATCTAATCAGCGGACAGGGAACAACGAGTATCCATGTAACGTTCAATGCTGCCTTCACCACTTCCACACTTTATGTGCAGGCAATGAGCGGCTGTGGCAACAGCAGCATCCGCACACTATCGGTGGGAACTGCTCTACCCGGTTCGCTCAGCACCATCAGCGGCATCACCAAAGCCTGTCCCGGCGATGTGATTAATTACAGCGTTCCGCTTTTAGCAAATACAACATCTTACAGTTGGACTGCACCGGTAGGGGCAAGTATCACTTCGGGTCAGGGTTCTAATTTGGTTCAGGTTACCTATGGTGTAGGATTTGTGGCAAATAGTCCTTTGGCTGTAAAAGCCGTGAACGATTGCGGGTCAGGCGCAACCAGAACAGTCACTATCAGTCGCAGCAGACCGGCTGTGCCATCGGCTATTACCGGTAATGCTGCAGGCAACTGCAATGTCACCGCTGCCTATTCTGTGACCGCCGTGAATGGCATGACGTATAACTGGATAGCACCGGTGGGCACCTCTGTCACCAACGGTCAAGGAACAAATTCCATGCTCCTCGATTTAAGCGCTGCTTTTGTTTCGGGCACGCTCTATGTCAACGCCTCGAACGGTTGCGGCACCAGTGCTAACAGAAGCCTTGCGTTAAGTTCCAAGCCTGCTACTCCCGGACTCATTACTGCCGCCGCTTCGCCTATGTGCATCGGAAGCACACAACTATTCAGCATTGCACCAGTGAACGGCACCATTGCCTATTCATGGAAAGTCCCCGCGGGGAGTGTGATTCAATCCGGACTTGGAACGACTGCTGTATCTGTTCTAATAGGGAATAGCAGCGGCAATGTTACCGTGCAGGGATACAACGGTTGCGGTGTTAGCAGCACAAGAACCTTGCCCATAACTGTAACTTCTTGCGCCATGAAAACGGATGAAGAAAACAGCAATGCAGAATCAGGCGCTGAAGTAGTTGCTGATGCAGGCTTGATAAGTGGCATAGAGATTGCGAACAAGGAAAAGTTTTCAATCATAGTGATGCCGAATCCCTTTGTCTCTAATGCAACTTTGTTGATGAATGCTGAGGTGGAAGCCAGCGCCCGAATTTCAATTTGGGATTTGACAGGTAAAATGATACAGTCTTTAGAAACTCGCTTGAGTGTTGGAAAGAACTTCATGCCCTTGACGAACCAATTAGCTTCAGGGACCTATTTTCTGACAGTAACATCCGGCCCGTATTCGAAACAATTAAAGCTGATAGTACTCGAAAACTAAAAACCGAAGTCGTTTCGGCTTGTATATTAGGTAAGAAGGAGGCAGAAGGTTAGCTGCCTCCTTTTTTATGGATTCAACTTTACTTTTCGCTCAGACACAATCGGTTATAACCAACTTTCTTATTTCTCTTATCTTATGCCAAACATATATTATGGATAAACGGAAGGTGCATGAACTATTTTACCTCTTTCCGATTTCCCCCAAAACATTATGATAAATAGCTATAATATGCCATTTTTCATTGTTTTTTTGTTAATTATCATGTTTTTCAAAGATTCCCAGACTCATTCTGTCGCAGAATGAGGCAAAACCGTGACGGAATGAGGCAAGTCCGTGACAGAAATAGGGAAGTCTGTCATGAAATGAGGGAAGTCTGCGGCAGAAATACCTAAGTCCGTCGCAGAAATAGGGAAGTCCGTCACGGAAATAGGTAATTTGACGATGGAAATAGGACATTCTGCCGTGAAAATAGGGAAGTCTGTTAGAGAAATAGGACAATTCACCACGAAAATAGGGAAGTTTGCCGCACGAATAGTCAAACTTCTCGCAAGAATTGGTGAGCCTGTTGCTGCTTATTGAAGGAGGGCGAATAGAATATTGTAGTTCTTCGTAATTTATAATCAACCCAAAAATAGAGGAGCAATACTTTGTAACGACTTTTGTACGTAATCACAAATCCCCTTCGCCCAGCCCCTTAGGATTTCTATTTTTGCCGCCCCAATGGGTAAAGACGAAAAAGTAAAATTTAAGGTGGACAATACCATTGTCCATGAAGAAACAGCGGTGCTGATAGGGCTGATTTCTAAAGATCAGACCGAGGAACAGACTACTGAATATTTGGATGAACTGGAGTTTCTGGCGCTGACCGACGGTGTGAAGACCCTGAAGCGATTTACTCAGAGATTGCCTCATCCCGATACCAAGTCATATTTAGGAAAGGGAAAGCTGGAGGAGGTGAGGGCTTATGTAGAGGCCAAAGAAGTGGATTTAGTGATTATTGACGATGAAATCTCGCCTTCGCAACAGCGCAACATTGAGCAAATCATAAAAAAGAAAGTGCTGGACCGCAGCATGTTGATTCTGGATATTTTTGGCAACCGAGCCAGAACTGTGCAGGCGAAAACCCAAGTGGAACTGGCCAATCTTCAATATATGCTGCCACGGTTGAAGGGGATGTGGACGCACTTGGAACGACAAAGGGGAGGTACCGGTACGCGGGGAGGAGCAGGGGAGAAGGAAATAGAAACCGACCGGCGGGTGGCAGAGAAGAAAATCGGTCAACTAAAGGAAAAACTCAAAGAAATTGACAAGCAGAACGTAGTTCGACGGAAGAGCCGGGGAAATATGATTCGAGTGGCTTTGGTAGGATATACCAACGTAGGGAAATCTACGCTGATGAATACGCTGGCAAAAGAAAATGTATTTGCCGAGAACAAACTCTTCGCCACGCTGGATACCACTGTTCGCAAAGTAACCTTCAATGCTATTCCATTTTTATTAAGCGACACGGTGGGTTTTATCCGCAAACTGCCTCACCATTTGGTAGAGAGTTTCAAGTCCACCTTGGATGAAGCCATCGAGGCGGATATTCTGCTGCATGTAGTGGATATATCTCACCCTGCTTTTGAAGATCAGATGAACGTAGTGAATGAGATTTTGAAAGAGTTGAAATGTGAAGACAAACCGGTCATCATCATTTTCAATAAAATGGATTTGTATGAACAGAAAAAATTTGATGAGTATCTGCCCGAAGAAATCAAGAAAAGTCTGTTGGACGAATTGAAGGATAGCTGGATGAGCAGGACTCATGATAATTGCATCTTTATTTCTGCCATTCAAAACCGCAACACCGCCGAATTGCGAGAATTGCTTTTTCAAAAGGTGAAGAAGCTCTACCTCGAGCGCTATCCTTATAAGGCGGGCTATTGGACAGACTATAGCGAGCAGGGATAACCTGATGATGGAATTCTCGGATTCGTTTTTCGTTTCCGTGATAAAATATATATTTGCGCTTGGTATTTAACAGAAAGAGGGGGCGAAAGTCCCCTCTCTTGTTTTTTGGACATGAATTTTGACGAGGTAAAAGCAAAGATGGAGAGCTGGTTGCAGCCGTTGTTGGAGGAGAAAAATCTCTTCTTGACGGACATCAGGTTTTCGATGGGCAAAAAGATTGAAGTGTATATTGACAGCGATGAAGGGATACTTATTGATGATTGCGCCACCGTTTCCCGGTTTCTGGAAAAAAATTTGGATGGAAGCGGAGCAGTGCCGTCTAATTATATCTTGGAAGTGTCGTCACCAGGAATGGACAACCCGCTGAAAGTGCCGCGGCAGTATAGAAAGAGGATAGGCCGAATTTTGCAGGTGGTGAAGAATGATGGAACAAGTATTGAAGCGGAACTGATAGCGGTCACTGATGACAACATCCGGCTGCGCGAAGTGAAAGAGAAAGAAAAAAGAAGAAGAAAAAAGAAGAAGTTCAGCCTTTAGAAGCAGCGAAAGAATATGTGCTGAGTTATGATGAAATAAAGAAAGCGGTATTACAATTCAAATTCTGATTTTATAATAAAACCAATAAATCTTCAAAACAAAAAATCAAAACCATGAACAGTTTAGAACTGATTGACTCGTTCAGCGAGTTCAAGCAAATGAAAAATATTGATCGCCCCACCATGATGAAGGTGTTGGAGGATGTTTTTCGTACCCTACTCAAAAAAAAATATGGTGATGTAGATAATTTCGACATCATTGTCAATACCGATAAGGGTGATTTAGAAATATGGCACCGCCGCGAAATTGTGGAAGATGCTGCGGTGGAAAACCCGATAACTCAAATTGGAATTACGGAGGCGCAAATACTTCAGGAAGACTTTGAAGTAGGAGAGGAAACCTATGAAAAAATTGAATTAGAAAGTTTTGGCCGTCGGGCTGTCTTAGCCGCACGTCAGACACTGGCTTCTAAGGTGGGCGATTTGGAGAAAGACGAAGTTTACCGGAAGTATAAAGATCGCGTGGGCGAAGTAATTTCTGCCGAGGTTTACCAAGTCTGGAAAAAGGAAATCCTGATGCTGGATGAGGAAGGCAATGAATTATTGTTGCCAAAGTCTGAACAAATCAAGACTGACTTCTTTAAAAAAGGAGAGACAGTTCGCACGGTAATTAAGAAAGTAGAGCTAAGAGGAGGAACTCCTTATATCATCCTTTCCAGAACCGATAATGCCTTCCTTGCTAAATTGATGGAGGCGGAGGTGCCCGAAATTTTTGATGGATTAATAGTAATCAAGAACATTGTTCGGGAACCGGGAGAGAAGGCAAAGGTGGTGGTAGAATCTTTCGATGACCGCATAGACCCGGTGGGTGCTTGTGTGGGGGTAAAGGGTTCTCGTATCCACGGAATTGTGCGCGAGCTGAAGAATGAAAATATTGACATCATCAACCACACAAACAATTTATCGTTGATGGTGCAGCGCGCGCTGGCTCCGGCAAAAATCACCTCACTGGATATTGATCAGGAGAAGAAAAGAATTTCAGTTTATCTGAAACCCGATCAGGTTTCTCTCGCCATCGGAAAGCGGGGCGTCAACATCAAACTGGCCAGTCGGTTAGTGGGTTTTGAAATTGACGTATATCGTGAAAATGAGGAAGGCGAGTCTGAAGAGTACGATATTGATCTCGATGAATTTTCAGACGAAATTGAAGGCTGGATGATTGATGAGTTGAAGAAAATAGGTTGCGATACAGCCAAGAGCGTTCTTCAGCTGAGCGAAGACGAGTTGGTACGTCGTACTGATTTAGAAGAAGAAACCATCAAGGAAATCAGAAAGATTCTCGAAAGCGAATTTAAGGATGATGAAGAATAGGAGTATGCTTTAAAAAAAATAATCCGTGAAGCACCAAAAACAACCCTCGGGAATGGTCTTTGATGTGATCACAAAAAATAGAAAATGGCAGAAGCAAAGGTAGTACGACTTAGTAAGGCAGCAGGCATTTATAATGTCAGCTCGGATAATATTATGGAAGCCCTAAAGAAAAAGGGTTTTGACAATGTAAATCCGAACACCAAACTAACGCCCGAAATGATTGAGGTGTTGGATAGCCAGTTTGGTTCAGATAAGGCGATTAAGCAGCAGGCAGACAGTACCAACAAGGTAGAAAAGCCGGCGATGGAAACCATCCAGATGCCAACAGAAAAACCGGTGGCCCCTCAAAAGCAGGAGGAAGAGGAAATCATTATCAAGAGCAATATCGCTCATGCAGAAGATGAGCCAATCAGAGCTGTTAAGCAGAAGTTGGAAGGCCCGAAAGTGATTGATAAGATTGATCTGGAGGCGAAGCCGAAGAAGGGCAAAAAGAAAGTCGAGGAGGTGGTTGAAGTAGTAGAAGAGGTGGTGGTTCCCGCCCCTATTGTTGAAGCGCCGCCGGTTGAAGAACCCAAAACCAAGAAGAAAAAAGAAGAGCCGGCACCGGTACCTGAAGAGAAGCACGAAACAAAGTACCAGCAACTCACCGGGCCTAAACAGATAGGCATTATTGACCTGACTAAATTTGCAGAGAAGCCTAAGAAAAAGGAAGACGAAGCAAAGGACGGAGAAGCAAAAAAGCGTACGCGGAAGCTTGTAAAGAAAAAGGAACGGGCTCCATTAGCCGCTGATCCGCAGTACAACAAAAAAGTGGATGACTTCCAGCGCAGACGGGAAGTTAAGAAAGCAGATCCGGCACAGCCCGCTGAGATAACCGAGAAGGAAATTGAAGATAAAATCAAGGCCACGATGGCGAAAATCCAAGCGCAGACTTCAAAGAGCGATCGCTCTAAGTTCCGCCGCGGAAAGCGCGAATCTGTCCAAGAAAAAATGGCCTCCGAAAAGCAGGGGTTAGAAAACAACAAGTTGCAGGTGGCAGAGTTTACCTCGGTTGCCGAACTGGCCAGTTTAATGGATTTGTCACCGGTGCAGATTATCCGGACCTGTATGGGATTGGGTGTGATCGTTTCTATCAACCAACGTTTGGATGCCACGGTGATTGAATTAGTGGCTGCTGAACATGGTTTTGAGATTTCCTTCATTTCTGCTGCGGATCAAACTGCATTTAAAGAAGACGAAGCCGACAAGCCGGAAGACTTACTGCCCCGCGCTCCAATTGTTACCATCATGGGTCACGTGGATCACGGAAAAACATCCTTGTTGGACTACATCCGCAAGACCAAAGTAGCCGATAAAGAAGCCGGTGGAATTACGCAGCACATTGGTGCCTATGAAGTGACTACAGCAGACGACAAGAAAATTACTTTCCTTGATACACCAGGCCACGAAGCCTTCACCGCTATGCGGGCGCGTGGAGCCAAAGTAACCGACATCGCGGTGATTGTGATTGCCGCTGATGATGCCGTGATGCCTCAAACAAAAGAAGCCATCAACCATGCTCAATCAGCAGGCGTACCGATGATATTCGCTTTCAACAAAATTGATAAAGACGGCGCTAACCCCAATAAAATACGCGAGCAATTATCGGCTATGAATTTGTTGGTAGAAGAATGGGGCGGGCCTTATCAGTCGCAGGAAATATCTGCCAAAAAAGGATTGAATGTTGATTTGCTATTGGAGAAAATTGCCATCCAGGCAGAGTTGCTGGAACTAAAGGCCAATGCGAAAAAAATGGCCATAGGCTCGGTGATTGAAGCAACACTCGATAAAGGGCGCGGATATACCACCACCTTATTGGTTCAGGCCGGAACGCTTAAAATGGGTGATATTATTGTGGCCGGACCATATTACGGAAGAATAAAAGCCATGTTTGACCATACCGGTGCTAAAGTTAAAGCAGCCGGACCATCGGTGCCGATTCAGGTGCTGGGTTTGAGTGGCGCACCACAGGCCGGTGAGAAATTCAAGGTTTTTGATAACGAACAAGATGCTAAGGAACTGGCGAATAAGCGGGCACAAATAGAAAGAGAAACGGGTATCCGCACCAAGAAGCACATCACGCTCGATGAAATCGGTCGTCGTTTGGCTCTGGGCAACTTCAAAGAACTGAACCTTATCTTGAAGGGTGATGTGGACGGATCGGTAGAAGCGCTGGCCGACTCCTTACTGAAACTTTCTACCGAAGAAATTCAAATACGTATTATACACAAAGGCGTGGGCGCCATCTCCGAATCAGATGTGTTGCTCGCTGCGGCATCCGATGCGATTGTCATCGGGTTTAACGTCCGTCCTTCACAAAATGCCAAGAAGATTTCGGAAACCGAAAACATTGACATTCGCCTTTACTCGGTTATCTATAAAGCCATTGACGAAATCAAGAGTGCGATGGAAGGGCTCCTCGAACCGAAGATTGAAGAAAAGGTTATTGGCAACCTCGACGTGAAAGATGCCATTCATATCAGCAAGGTCGGTACCATCGCCGGATGCTTTGTCCGCGACGGAAGAGTGCTCAGCAAATCCAAAGTCCGTATCATTCGCGATGGCATCGTGATTCACACCGGAATCGTTTCTGGATTGAAACGCTTCAAGGATGATGTGAAGGAAGTAGTGAGTGGTCTAGATTGCGGCGTTCAAGTCAAAGACTATCAGGACATCAAAGGTGGCGATGTCATCGAGGTATTTGAAGAAACAGAAATACAACGCAAACTCTAAAAGTTCAAATTACGCTTCAACAAAACTGAAAAGCCCCGTTCCGATTTTATCAGAACGGGGCTTTCCTTTTGTTTTGGGAAGGATAAAGTGTATAGTGCGCAGTACATATTTTCCAGCGGACGGCATGAAATGAGCTGCGGACGGCATGAAATGAGTTGCGGAGGGCCTGAAATTTGTTGCGGACGGCCTGAAATAACTTTCGGACGGCATGAATTGAGTTGCGGACGGCATGAATTGATTAGCGGAGGGAACCAGCCGCCTAACCCTCGAAGGGGGATAAAGACGGCGCGTAGATATATGAATTGTTCTGTCTTCTGGAAATTGGACAAAGCTTGGAGTGGAGGGTGCGCGAAGGATAGAGGCGGCATCCTTTTTCATCCTTTAATAATATGCGAGTCGAAAAAGATATAGCCGATAGCCTGACCCCTTTTCCCGGCGCTTTGGCCGGGAAAAGGGGTCAGGCCCAAACATTAATTACCCAAACGATCAAACTGCCTCTTTTTTGTGCTTCCATCTTTTATGACTCCACAGCCAGTCGGAGGGATATTGGGTGATGGTCTTTTCCATTAATCGCGCAAACTTTTCGGTGATTTCGTTCGGAGCGGTTTCATTGGGCGAATAGGTAATGGGTATAAACTCAGCCTCAAAATATCCGCGACGAATCTGCACTTCATGAGCATAGAAAACAGCGGCGTTGCGAAGTTTGGCAAAGCCTTCGGGACCAGTAAAGAATGCAGTAGGCTGGTTCAGAAAAGTAGTCCAATAGGCCTTCAATTTATTCGAGGGCGACTGGTCGGCAATAAAAGTGGTGAGCGAAGGGCGCGTGAACTCTCGATTAAAAAATGCTTTGCTCTCTTGCGTATAAACCAGGTTCATGCCCATCCGTCCGCGTGTGCGTTGAATCATCCGGTTGAAGTAGGGATTCTTAACACGGCTCACTAACCCGAAAAGTTCGTGTTTGGTCAGCGCGCTCAGTTTGTAAACGTTGAACTCCCAAGCGCCGATGTGCCCCACGATGATCACCACATGCCGTCCCTGATTGTAAAGGTCGGTAATTACCTCTGGGTTCTTGATGATAATTCTTTGGTCGGCTTCTTCTCTCGACATGCCGATACAGCGGATGTTTTCTACAATCCGGTCGGCCAGATGGGTGTAAGACTCTTTAGCAATCTGCTGAATCTCTTCTTCCGATTTGTTTGGAAAAGAGTTGCGCAGGTTCTTGTAAACCACCTCTTGACGATAGTGAAATACCACCCGCAGAAAAAAAGCAAGCACATCGGCCAGCCGATATAAAGCATTGGTAGGAAGTTTGGAAAGCAGAAAAAGAAGCGGGGCAATGAGGTAATAGGTAATCATTAGAGGAGCGCAAATTTATTTCTTCTGCAATTCTTTTTCGGATAGGTGAAACTCCTTTCGGGTTTTCCCTGCCCGACCGAGAAATTCCATTTTAATCATCCTTTCTTCTGCCGGGCCGGAAACTGAGATTCGCCCAAAATTGCGAAAAGGGAAATCGGTCCCTTTAATCCGCCAAGGGTTATGATAGGCTTTAATCATCCGCCAGGGAAGCGGCAGGGTGGTGAGTGGTGCGCTGGTAAATTCATAAATCGGATAGCCATTCCATTCGCGCTTGCAAATTTCTGCGCTGTGTTGCCCTCCCGAAAGAAATACCACCCCGGTGATGTTGTTGTCCACAATGAAATCAAACAAATCATTTCTTTCTTTGGAATAGCGGGCATAAGAATCACTCGCGTCATCGTTTAATACCTGAGAGCCGGTGCAAATCCATTTCAAAGTCGCTTGGCTAGATAGCAGTTTGTGCTTGAGCCAAATCATTTGTGTTTCGCCCAAAAAAGCCGCTGAAGAATCGCCGGGTGGGTCTCTGAAATATCGGTCGTCGAGCATAAAGAACTCCGTATCATAGCGACGAAAGTTATAGTAGTTGCCATTAAACTGCGTTCCTTCAGGATATTCATTTGGCCAGAATCCTTTGAATATTTTTAGGGAGGTATCTTTCAAAGCAAAGGTGTTGTCAGAATTATCAGGACCATAATCGCGATCATCCCAAATGGTGTAGTTCGCCTGACCAGCCAGCAAATCGCGGTAGAAGTTGTTATATACTTTCCTGATTTTTAGCTGCCGCTTGAACATGGCTTCATAACTGCTGTGCTGCCAGGGATAGAAATAGTAGGAAGTATTTCCGAGCCATAGCACGCAATCGCTGTGTTTTTTTTTCATCCGATAAAAGATCCAGTTGGATAATCCCGGGAAAATACCTCGGCTGACATCCGTATTCAGCAGCACACAAGAACCAACCAAAAAATTAAAGTCCTTCCCGATTGAATCTGCGGGAGTCTTGAAGACGTATTTGGCATGAGCGCCCCATCCATCTATCGAGATCAGAATATTATAATGGTGATCGGGTTGAAGCCCGGTGAAAGTCATAGTGAGCGCTACCACTCCCTCGCTGTTGGTGATATATTCGGCTTTCGTGGGATAATAAATTCGTTTTTCGGCGGTGTCTCCCAATATGAGCGCATTTTTACCTTCCCCTTGGTAAGCAATCCATATTTTAGCCGAAGTCTTGGTGACCGCGCCCACTACCGGCCCTGCCAGTAGGCGGGGTTTCTTTGTTTTTTGCGCCATCAGGAAAATGGTGCAACATAGAAGGCAGATTAAAAGGGGCGTTTTTTTCACTCCGGCGAATGTAATTTCTATACATAAACCGGAAACAACAAGTTGTTAGTAATCTAATAAGGTGACTTTATCAATTCACCTTTATTTTGTGCGAATCAGAAAAATTGGAGAAGGCGCGTAACATATTATTGTTGGACAGTAGTGAGCAAAGTGCGCAGGAGATTCAACGTTTCCTGAAAGCCAGCGCCCATGTATTCAGTCTGAGCCATGCGCCAGGGGTAGAAGAAGGGTTGAATTATCTAAAAAATAGAAAGCCGGATGTAGTGCTCCTTGATTCTGAAATTACCGGAGATAAGAATTTTTCTGCGCTCCGTCAATGGCTGAAGAGTCAGAATATTCCGGTGATTCTTTTGTCGGATACCGACCGCGAAGAAACCGCTAGGCAAGTAGAGCTATCCGGTGCAGAGGAGTATCTTGTCAAGAACAAGCTCAATCTTTTTAACCTTCAAAAAATTATTCAAAACATTCTGAAGGTAAGCGAAACAGAAACAAAACTAGATAACGCAGTCAGCCGGTTCAGCAATCGTGACGAATCACTTTTCAAACTATTGAATAAAATTAATGCCGGAGTATTGGTGCTGAATGAAAACAATTCCATCGCCTACGCCAACACGAAATTATACAGCATTCTCAGCAATGAAACGGTGAGACATCATTTGTCCGGCTACCTGAACTATCGCGAGTTAGAAGAAGAAGAAACGTTGGTGCTGAAACCCGGCAACCAATTATCTATCGAATTGCGCATCAGCGAAACGGAATGGAATAATGAGAAGGCAAATCTGTTCTTGATAGAAAGTGAAAAGCTGGAGGGCGATAGCCAGAAGGCACTTTTATCGGGAGATGTTTTTCAAACGCTGTTAAACTCTACTCGAGGGAATGTTTTATTGATCCAAGAGGGAATTATTCTTTTCGCCAATAAAGCAGGTATTAAAACACTCGGAACAAAATCTTCCGAGATAGTAAGCCAGCCTTTGGAAAAATTTAT
This sequence comes from Bacteroidota bacterium, assembly GCA_016722375.1. Lineage (NCBI taxonomy): Bacteria > Pseudomonadati > Bacteroidota > Bacteroidota bacterium. Next base: position 181,051 of record JADKJG010000008.1, read on the forward strand.
CGTAGCAGAGGGCTTGTCGTTACAAAACAAATCTATTCATTCTCTTTTCGCTGATAAGGAATCGGAGGGAGTGCTGAGGCTGTTGAGCGGTGCCACATTGCGCATTAAATATCTTTTGAAGCCGGTCAACTTATCAGGAGCGTTTTACGAGCTGTTCTCGTTTGAAACCGTTTCAGACCAAGCAGATCTATTAGCACCCAAAGGTAGAACAGACGGAAGTAAGTTCAGCAATGACAGCATTATGCACCTTGCCTCACATGATTTAAGGGAACCGGTGCGAACTATTTTGAATTATGTTCAGTTGTTGTCTGATAACCTGGATAATAAAAAATATGAAGCCGCTTCAGAGTATGCCGGATTTGCGAAAGAAGCAGCCGGACGAATGGATCAACTCTTGAGCGATTTAAAAATATTCATTAGCCTAAATGAACATGATTTTTCTCTGTCGAAAGTATCCATGAAGTCCGTGGCAGCAGATGTATTGAAGCGATTGAAAAAGAAAGTAGAAGAAACAGAAGCAGAAATCAACGTTGCGGCATTACCTGAAGTACATGCGGATATTGAATTGGTACAAATGCTGCTCTATTATCTGACGGACAATGCCATCAAGTTTTGCAAAAAAGGAAAGAAGCCGGTGGTAGATATCGGTTTTGATAAGTTTGAAGGGAATGTCATTTTCTGCGTTCGCGATAATGGAATTGGCATTTCTAAAAAATATTACCAACTCATATTTGAATCCTTTGAACGCCTGAACCGGGTGGATGAATATACCGGTAACGGTTTAGGTTTAGCTATTTGTAAAAAGATTGTAGCCATGCACGGTGGCGAAATATGGGTGGAGAGCCTTCCCGGTGCCGGAAGTAATTTTTATTTTACCTTAAGGGGCAAGTGAAACTATGAGAAAGTTTTGTAGCACCTGTGGCGGGCAATTAGAGTTAAGCAAAAGGTTTTGTACGGAATGTGGTGCAGGGAATCCATTCTTCGTCCCGGCATTTTCTTTATTGGGTGACCAGTCCGGCGAATTGGAGCGCCTCCGTATCGAGAAAGAACGTATTGAGCGTGAGTTGCAGGAGAAAGAGCAAGCTCATGCGGAATTTTTAAAACAGGAAGAATTAAAGAGGCAACTGGATGAACTTCAACGCCAGAAGCGTGAAAATCTGGAACGTGAAAAGATAGAGCGTGAAAGAATAGAAGCAGATTTAAAGAATGAAATTTCAAGGGTCAAGGAAGAATCGGAGAACTATAAGAAGAAAACCATTAGTCTGTTAAGAGAAATCCAGGATCAACTTCAGCAAAAAATTGAAGAGGGAAAAGTAATAGAAGACATACCGGTAGCTGCTGTTCAAGATATACCGACAGTTATTCCCATCCCGGAACCTAGAATAAAAATAGAGCCGGAAGTGCCTGTCCATAACATACAAGTCAGACGAAGCACAGCGATAATATTGTTTATGATTTTTGCAGTTGTGACGATAGCTGGGTTTGCTTACTATAATATTTTTTCATCTGGGCCAAAGCAGATTTCTGAAACATCGAAAATTTCAGAACCAAGTTCGGAGGTGTCTTCATCTGAGGATAGTATGGAAATGGCCATGCTCAGCAAAGCCGCAATTGATTCTGTCTCCTTTGAAACGGGCGCGGTCAGCACCCCTGTTTCCACCGCGACTACCTCTGCGGCAACCGAGTCCAAGATTGCTGAAGCAGTTATCCGTAAGGATCCTAAAAAAGAATTTAGTTTGACGTCTTTCAGAGTGAAGGCAGACCTGATTGGTAAACCTATTTCTGGATGTGGCATAGTCATACATAAATTGTCAGAAATTAATCGCTTGAACAATTTGATATTGGTAGAGAAAATGTCTTCCGGCTACCTGAAGTATAAGTTTGAAATAAGGGTTGTTCAGGGAAATGAAATTTATACCGCAACTCCTTATGTTTACTACACTCCGGTTGGACGATTTTTGAAAATTGACGGAACTAATTGCGAGTAAAAGAATATCGGTTTGATGAAAAAATCTTTTGCTGTGATTCTGCTCTTCTCTATCCTATCTATTGGAGCAGAACAAAATTTCCTTACCGGTAAAATTAGCGATGGGAAATCTGCTCCTCAGGAAATTTACTACGACCGTACACAGTACAATATCGGCAGCGGCATTCTGATGTCGGTATATAAAGTGTTAGACAAAAACAAAAAACTACTGTACACCTTTTCTCTGACACATGATCAAGGCAAAAGAATTTTATTTATCTCTGAGAAAAACGGAGACAACACCCCAAAGGCGCAGACGGTAAAATATGATCCTGCAAGGGCTGGTTTAATTTTTAGTGACGTTGGAAATATGGATACCGTATTCAACCTGTCAAAACACTATAACTATCTGATTTCCTTTACAGATACAAGTCGTGATTATCCGATTCTTAATAAAATTAAAACGGAGGATGGACGAGAAGTTATTTTGGACCCGCTCTCAAAACTTCGGATAAGAAAACACAAGGAGCTTGTAAAAAAAATAATGCCGGCTCAATCCGCATCAATCATCGAATCGGTACAACTGGATGAAGAAGGAAACCAAAAAATAGAACAATTTCATGCACTTCTGAAACAATCAAAAGACACCTTCTATGCGCACAATGCCTACTATTCTGCCACAGTAGGTCGTTTGAGAAGTCAACTCGAGACAAATATCTCCACTTTATTAAAAGGGAGAAAGGTGAGTGAAGAAACTACCAAATATGTAGGTGCTAGGAAGCGAGGAAGTCCAGAGGGAATAGGCTTGTTTATTTCAAACGGCAATTATTATGATGGCAATTTTTTGGAGGGAAGATTTATTTCCGGAACGGTAATTCTCAAGAATGAAGCTTATGAATATTGCGGCGGATACAATGAAGGGAAAAAAAGTGGGATAGGCTGGCTAAAATACCAGAACGGAAATTTTGATCTCGGTATTTTTGCAAATGATGTCCTCATGAACGGAGCATCGCTGGACAACAATAAAAATGGAGAGATATTTTTTGGAAGTTATTTGGAGGGACAGCGAACCGGTTATGGAGAACTTAGGATTAAAAACGGCAGTAAATACAGCGGCGAATTTACTAATGGTCGTTTAACTAGCGGTTATACAAAAGAAGTAGATCCTTTTGGTTTCATTTCCTATTCGCGCGTTGACAAGGGCTTGAAGACGCCTGTTGACTCTACAGTAACAGAAAAATTGTTTAACACACTCTTAAAAAACAATTGAGATGATGAGCTACGTTCCTCTTCTATTCATTTCATGGAGCCTTGCTGAAACTTTTACATTTACTATTAATCATTTTGCAGATCAATCAATCCAATGAACTATACATTAATAACAGGAGCTAGTAAAGGAATCGGAAAAGCATTTGCACATGAGTGTGCCTCAAGGGGCATGAACCTGATACTCGTAGCTCGTTCCGGTCACCTGTTAGAAGAGGTCGCTCAAGAAGTTAGAGGCCAAGGAGTGCAGGTGCATACATTTGCTGCCGACCTGCTTGATCATGCGGTTCATAAAAAAGTATTCGAATGGATTGAGGAGAAAGGCTTAGCAGTAAACATGCTCATCAACAACGCCGGAATGGGCTTCTATGGCAAGTTTAATGAAGGTTCTTTAGAGAAGCAGCTTGAAATGATGCACCTGAATATGGATTCGATGATCAAAATCGCTCATGAATTCCTTCGTCATTCTGATCCTAACCAGCCGCGTTATCTACTCAACACGTCCAGTGCCGGAGCCTTCCAACCGGTTCCGTTTATAACCATATACTCAGCTACCAAGTCATTCATCTTTTCATTCTCGCTTGGAATCCGTCATGAATTAAGAAAGCAAGGAGTACACGTAACTGCTTTTTGTCCCGGTGGAATTGAGTCGGATTTTTTTGGTCCTGCGCAGATGGAAGAAGTTGTGAAAAAGAATGCAAGGTTTATGCAAAAACCGGGACCGGCAGTAAAAATTGCAATGGATGGCTTGCTTAAAAATAAGGCTTTTGTTATCCCAGGCTTGGTGAACAAGGCTGGAGCAATAGTCGCTCAGATATTTCCATATAGTATAGTGGTTCCAACCGCAGCCCGTCTTTATGACCCTGACGGAATATAGCGAAGAATATAATTTTTCCTCATGAAGAAGATTGCCTTTATTATTCACGGAAAAATCAGAAGAAGGCAAGCACTTTCTGACGAGATTAGGATTGTTTTTAGTCCTTATTATAAAATAGATTTTTTCATTACCACTCATCGCGGCCACGCTACTGAGCTTGCTGCCACTGCCGTGATGGAGGGAGCAAATTATATGATCTCTGTTGGTGGAGATGGAACGCTGAACGAAGTGGCCAACGGTCTGATGCGTGCTTTACCTCAAATGGAACAACGAAAAAAAATCTGTCTAGGTCTTCTTCCATTTGGAACCGGTAATGACTTTTCGCGAACCATCCGAGTTACCCGCTCCTTAGAATCTTTAAAGGCTTATATAGACAACGACCGGTGCCACGAAATAGATTTAGGTCAAGCTACCTTCACCGGTTTAAAGGGAATGAAGGAACAACGGTTCTTCGTTAATATTACGGATGTCGGTATAGGTGGATTCATCGTACGGTCCTTAGATAATTCCTCAAAAATATTTGGCGCATTTCTGACGTACCAGTATGCGATTTTCTATGCCTTTTTCCACTATCGCAAGCAACCGCTTCGGATACGAGCAGATGATTGGAGCTATGAGGGAAAAGCGATGGAATTAGTGATTGCAAACGGCCAATTTATCGGGGGTGGTTTATGTATTGCTCCCGGAGCAAAACCGGACGATGGAAAATTCCTTCTGGCCTTGGGTGGAAAGATTTCGCTGTGGGACTATCTAAAAAATTGGTCAAATATCCAGCACGGAGAAAAAATTGATCACCCCGAAGCCTATTATCAAAGCGCTCAAAAGGTGCTGGTCGAAGCAATGGCAGAACAAATTCCGATAGACATGGATGGAGATTTTGTAGGCTATACTCCTCTAGAAATCAGCATGATTCCTCAGGCTATTCGATTTCTTTATTGAATGATCTTAAAAAAAAGAGGCATCCCTCCCTTCGGAAAGATGCCCTACCCCTAAAACCATTTAAAAACCGAAGTCAATATAATATGGAGATGCACTTTTGTCAAGTGCTATGTTGATTATTTGAACCAACGACAACAAATTATTCTAAGATTTATGCAAGGTAGATATACACAAAGGCCCAGATTCCGGCAGCAGCTATTAACTCTATTATAGGAAAAGAATCACCGGTGCCCGACTTCTTAAAGTTTACTTGATAATTAGCTCTCGCGTTGCGCATAAATATGCCAATGACCGGAATCATAAGAACAAAAACCATGATGGCCAAGCGGACGGTGGCGACATCCTTTCCTAAAGACAGCAATGGAAGAGCGGCCATCAATATGGGCAATACGTATATCCGCATCACCATCTTGTTTTTGCCCGCTCTTTTTTCAATAAAGCTATACGAATGAGAGAATTTAAGTACCTGCTTGCATAAATGAAAGCCCAGATACATGACAACAATAATTCCGATGATGGATAATATTAATTGAAATGCAAACGAAATGTGATTCTCATGTGCAAATCTGGCGAATCCATAGTAGAAGACTGCCTTTGTGTCGCCTGCTCCTAAGGGGGCGTATAAAATTTGCGATATGGGGATATTGATGAGGCAAACCATAGTCCAAAAGCCGCCTAATTGAAATCGCCCCCAACTTTCGCGCTGGTTCTTTATCAAGAAAAATATAGTAGTACCCAACAAAAAGCAGATAGCTAAAGGATACAAGGTTACTTCCGTTGCCTTGGCTTGATCCCATTCATTGGGATCCATAGGAAGGAAAACCTCATTAAAGGTGAAGTTGGCTTGTAAACCCAAGCCTTCCGCAAACAGCAGAACCAAATATTGATAGAAAGCATAGCTTGAGATAAAACATATTATTAAAGTCAGCGTGGAGGTCAAAATAGACCATCTGCCTCTATCGGAATTCTGCTTCACAAACTAATATTTATGTGATATTGCAAATCCAACGGAATGGTAAGTGTCTTGGGTTTCAATAAGCAAGTATAGAAAAAAGACTTGGTCGTTAATAATATGAAGACCGTTTTCATTATAGCTCTCCCCCGATGCATCAAGGCCGCTACCTTTACCTCGCTTTTTACAAAAATGATTAGGCCATTTCCCAAACTCAGGATGGAGGCTTGATTCATCAAATCATCTCTGTATTTCTCCAATATTGGATGATAATTCGCCATGCTATCAACATATTTTGGCAATATTGTGCCATTTCTTTCCATTATTTAATAATATTTTGCCAATATTCGACCTTCATCATCCATTATTGCACCATCGTTTTCCATTATAGCGTGATATTGTTTCATTATTTAATAATAATTCGTCATTATTGAATGATATTTTGCTAATATTTTACCTTCATCCTCCATTATTGTATCATTTCATTCCAATATAACTTTGTGATTCGCCTTTATTGGATAGTTATATTCAAATATGGGATAATGATGCTCCTTTATTACATGATATTTCTTAATTTTAGCTCCATATTCCATCAATAAACCAATGTTACCATGCTTTATTTTGATCTCAGACCTGTTTTTAAGCTGCGCGGAATTGAAAATCCCTACTCTGCTTTAGTAAAAGCTGGAATCTCTCCTCAATCAGCCACTAAGATTTTAAATCAGGCAGACTACGTTTTCCGCATGAGGCATGTAGAGATTATCTGCAAAATCCTCAACTGTACCCCAAACGACCTTTTGAATTGGAGGGCCAACAAAGACGATAATCTTCCCGAATCGCATGAACTACATAAACTAAAGAAAGATAACAGCGGTCTGCACCAATTATTAAAAGGGATGAGTATTGAGCAACTCAATCAGGTTGCCGCCCTTATCAAGCAGCAGCAATCGGATAAATAATCCTCGCGCTCAATTTATTCCAAAATCGTATCGCTGCCTTTTTCTAGCAGATTTGATTTCTGGTGAATCAAGTAAATCGCCCAAGAAGGAACGAGGGGCAGTAGTGCCACAATTAATTTGTTCAGCAACCCCGGAATACTTTCAGCTTTGCGACAAAACATATCGCGTATCGCCTTTCGCGCTACAAAATCGGGCGATTGCATAATGCCCAGCCTTGTCGCCAGCGAAATATTGACTCGTTTAGGGTCATATAGAGGCGTGTTGGTAGCACCCGGTATCAGGCAAGTAACACCCACTCCGTAAACCTTCATTTCGTTTCGCAGTGCCCGGGTGAAATATCGAAGAAAAGTTTTAGAAGGACCATAGAGTGAAATCCCCGGATAGGGCATAACGGTCGAAATCGAAGAAACATTCATAATGAATCCTCTTTTATTTCTTTTCATTTCCCTACCAAATAGATGACACATCATAGCCGGTGTATTCATATGTAGCTGAAGGATGGCCTCCAGTTTTTTGGGTGCAGTTTGTACCACTTCTGAAAATATCAGAAAGCCTGCATTGTTGATTAAAACTTCGACGGATAGATTTTGTGCACTACTGTAATCAAAAACTTTTTGTGCCGATTGAGGAAGCGCTAAATCAATACAAAAAGTTAAACACCTCACCGGATAGGTCTCTTGCATAACCGCTTGCACGGCCTCTAATTCTTTCGCCTGATTACTGACCAACAGCAGCGAATATTTTGCCGCTGCCAGTTGATGTGCCATAGCCAGACCAATACCCGAAGTCCCTCCGGTGATTAACGCCACCGGTCCATTCAATCTCTCTGTCATACCGGTTCTTTCAAGTTTTGAATACATCGAGCAGGCCCGTTGTACATCACTGCGATACAATAATTGCAAGTATCACAGGAGGAATGATGTTGCTTTTCCGCTAACAGTTTATTGATGAAATCGGGATCGCGAATCAGCGCGCGGGCAATAGCCACCGCTTCAAAACCGGATGACAAAACCTCTTCTATATTTTCTTTAGAAAGAATCCCCCCCACATATACCAACGGCATTTTCAACGCCTTGCGAAATAGGCGGGCATCTTCCAGAAAATAATTTTCCTTGAATGCTACCGGAGGTATCAATATTCTTCCGAATAAGCGCACCAGCCATCCCATTGCTTTGTTATCCATGTGCTTTGCCAGAATATCAATAGGCATTTCACCACGCATCACCTGAATGGGTGCGCGGCTCACAAATCCACTACTCAATACCAAGGCATGTACACCTGCTTTTTCCAATAGCTTAGCTACTTGTAATGACTCATCCAACTCCATACCACCCTGAAAGCCATCGCGCATATTCATTTTCACCAGCACGGCTGTTTTGCCGGCCGCAGCATCCATCACTTCATCTATAACGAGCTGAAGAAATTTCATTCGATTAGATAAGGAACCTCCAAATTCATCACTTCGATGATTAGTGTAGGGACTCAGAAATTGGCTGATGAGATAACCATGTCCGGCGTGAACCTCAACTGCATCAAACCCCGATTCACGAGCTAAATGTACTGCCTTACCAAACGATTTCGCCGCGACTCCTATTTCCTGTTTGGTCAATGCACGCGGAAAAGACGGCGCATATAAATTGAAACGTGAAGATGGAGCAACCGGTCTCAAACCGGTAACAGAGCGCTTCGCCATATTGCCGCAATGGCCTATTTGGATAGAGGCCGCCGCATTTTGTGAATGGACTGCATCTGTCAGTTTTCTAAGCTGTGGCACAATTTCCGGTCGCATCCATAATTGATGTGGAAAGGAAAGTCCATTTTTTTCTACTGATGCGTACGCTACAGTGGTCATCCCAATACCTCCTGCTGCTACCGATTGATGATAGTTTATCAATTCCTCTGATACCTCATGATTGGAACTCATCCCCTCAAAGGCAGCCGCCCGGATAGAACGGTTGCGCAGAAGAACAGGGCCAATTTGCGTGGGTGTAAATAGCATGGCTCAAAAATAAACCTTACCGTCATTTTGTTAATGCAAAATCGCACCCGCTGTAGGCTTGGCTACGACAGGCGCGATTTTGACTGTTTATATTGTGAGCTAGACTATTGCTGCCAACGAAACAGTCTAGTAATTTTCAAGAATAGTCTTAGACACGGTTAATTGACAGATGAACAAGTGGTTATGATTTGAAACAGATGTTTGTAACAGTATAGAATATTTAAAACCGTTGAATTTGCAGGTTTAAAGTAGTTGCAATATCCTCGATACCTCCACAAACTCCTTCAATACTTTAACCACAATTAATCAGTACATTATTCTTTCACCACCTTTCGCACCATTCGCCCTTCGTTGGTATCTATGTATATAAGATAGATGCCGGGAGCGCATCCAAGGAACAAATTGATTTCCTTGTTATTACTTGCTTTTTGGCTTGAAACTAATCTGCCACTCATGTCGCGAATCTGTACTTCAATTTCAGAATAAGACTTCTGCAATCTAACCGACACGTGCCCGGTGGTTGGATTCGGATAAACGGAAACATTGGATTCATATTTTTCCAAAATCCCGCTTTTGATAAAACTGATACAAGCTGAAGTGTCAAAACAGCCATCCTTACTGATAGCTACCTGGTAGCTACCATCGGCAGAAGGGCTGAAAGTTCGTTCGGTGCTATCTGTAATAGTTGAGCTGCCCGGACAATTTAGCCATTGATAGGTAGCGAGTTGTTGATTCGCTATAATGGTATTGCCAGTTAGGCTTACCGTTGTATCTATTGTTAGGAGAGCCTTCATGGTCTCTATAAAAAGCAAACATGAATTTTGATCGGATATGGTAACTGCATATACTCCTACGGTCAAGTTAGCCAACTGCGCAGTTGTATCTCCAGTGTTCCACTCGTAAAGAATCGGAGCAACTCCATTGACAAAAAGGTTGATGAAGCCATCATGGCTGTTGCCACAGTTTATTTGATCTGTTTCAAATGAATCCAGCACTACCGTTAAGCCGGACGGTTCATGGATGGAAATAGTGGTGTCGGCTATTTGTCCGCAGCCGTTCTGATCGGTAACGGTTAGTTTGTATTGCCCGGATGATAGACCGGTGATAGAGTTGCCGGCAACTCCGCTATTATCCCATTCATAAGTAAACGGACCGATACCGCCGCTGATAGATACTTGAATTGCTCCGTCATTGCCGTGGCCGCAGGTTACGTCATTAGCTGTAAGTGTATAAGTAGGAGGTGAGCCAAATGCCATGCTCATGCCCTGATAGCCCCCGGATCCGCCACTATATTCATATCCATAGTGGAAATGCGACACACTTCCTGCACTCATTTTATATTCAGAATACCCAACACTATTACCGTTAATAGAATAAACGGAATCGGACCCTTCGGGGAAAGAGTAGGTAAATCCATCAGGAGGGTAACAGCCCCCTGTGGTATAAACCTTCATAGTGTCGCTAAAAGCCGGTTTGCTGTTCGGATTGATACCGGTGAATTTAGTGGAGTTTAAACTCCAACCGGTTGAATTGGAATTTACTATTTCAAAACTCAGCCACTCAGAACTACCGCAACTGCCACTCAATGTTTCTAAACTAGCTACCGTAATGCTGGTGGGATATAATGCTCCAAGGTTGTAGCCACGCGTGGCAGTTAAATTTATATCGCGATATATTTCAAAATCATAAAGAAATCCTGCCCAGCCACCAATCATAATATCTGCCATACATGGATATGAAGCAGTGGCTGAAACGTTAATTCCGACCGTTTTGCCGTTAGGGTCTTCGGCAATATGACGAACCCGAATCCAGAGATTTCGCCCAAAGCAATCGCTTGCAGGGAAATATATTCCGTCGGTAAATAACGAATCGTTGGTTCGACTGGCGGTGCTATAATTAAAGGAAGCCAAAGTTAATCCTGTAGATACCAATGAGTCAGGACCGATACGATGGTAATAAGTCGTGGTTTTGAAATTAAACTCCTGAGCTTGTGCTTGTCGTGGAGAAAGAAACACAAGAAAAAATATCCAGACGGAAAGAAAGTAGATTTTATTCATGTTATGGTTGGTTTATTTTGCAAAGATGATTTTTTAATCCTTTTTATCTTGATATGGTTATGGCTGCATTTGTCCCACCGCCATCTCTATTGTCTGTGCATGTGAAATATGTAATTTGGGGGAATACCGAATCAAACCGAACAAGCTTATTTCCATAAGGGCGAAAATAGCTCCATTCAAACCAGTAATTATTCTGTTATGTCGGTCAAGTGCTGCTTTTGCACCACGGCTTTGCCATGATTTGCGGAGTAATAACTTCATGATTCATCGTGGTGAGAATCCGGCTGTGACTATATGGTTTTAGCCATGACGATTGACAATAAGGGTTAGAATAATTTTGAACAGAGCCTCCACCCAAAGGGACGGTAGGCGACTAGGGGCTTTAAGTATAGAATAGGTATTTATAGCGACTAGTAGGAAATCACAAAACCCAGCGTAGGAATGGGTTGCCCGTTCCGATTCTTTATCAGTTCCGTTTGATAGCGAGGCGGCACGCTTCCACTTACAAACAGGGGTTGATTATTTTTATCATACACTAAATCAAGATAGGGTGCCTGCGATGATTTGAAGGCATATACATTCTGTACATCAAGATAAAGTTCTAAACTCCATTTTTTGAAAAACCATTTTTTAGTGATGCGAATATCTAACTGGTGGAACCATGGGTTGCGCTTTGAATTCAGTTGGTCATAATTCGGTAAACCGGAACCATAGAAGTTCCAAATCTGCACAATGGAACTTCGCTCAATATCATAAGGGGTATAGGGCTGGCCGCCACTGATGCGCCATCGGGCGCCTACCTCCCAATGGTATTTGAACTTCTTGCCACCCGTCAAAGAGATTACCTGCCGCGAATCCCATGAAGAAGGAAGAAATGCGCCATGGCGGTCTTTGAACTGACTCCAGAATAGAGTATAAGCTACAATGCCATAAAAGCCCTTGAACAATTTCTGTTCATAAAGAAGTTCGACTCCATAACTTCTCCCATCACTATTTGAAATAAGGTCAGTGTTGCCTATAACGCCAAAATCTCCACCTAAGTTAGCCAGTGAAACTGAATCGCGCAGTTGGAAGGGATAGTTGAAGTATTGCTTGTAAAAGCCCTCAACCGAAAAGCGACTGTTCCATTTGGTTTGATATTCAGTTCCTAAAACTACATGTACGTTATGGATATAGGTCAGGCGGTTTTTATTGACAAGACTACCGGTATTATTCCGAAACCCAAGCCCGGTGTATGGAGGTAGTTGATGATAATAACCGGTATTAAAATTCACCAGCCACCCCGGCAGGATAGAGAAGGATGCAGAAAAACGAGGAGAGAGCTGATCCTGGATAGCGAAGGCCATGACCGAATTATAGCTGCAATTATCTGTTCGCAATCCTGCTGAAAGTTCAAGTCGATCGCGAAAAAAGCCGCGGCTCACTTGAGCGAATAAGCCCCATTTATGAAGCAGCAAATGTGAGTTGTAATCAATCGTCACTAAATCAATCGAACCGGGGTATGAGATCTCCTGAGTAGTCTGGTTGGTATATCGGGCATATTCATAACTTAATCCGTAGTTATATTTCCACGCTCCTTTTCTTCCGCTTACTTCAAGCCGAAATTTATTTTCTGCTTCGGTAGAGTTGTAGTCAAATCGTTTGGGATTATCTGGGTTATTGTTTTCATATTTATAGGCATGGTTGCCGAGCATGTTTCGACTCAGAATTAAATTGAGATAAGATTCCTTGAAGTAATGAGTGTATTTAGCTCCGACGGAATAATTCCATTGACTTTGCTCCGGAAGAATATTGAGCAGATATCGTTGCTCCTGACTTTTGTTGGCAGACAGATTCAGTTTGAAACGATCATCAGCACCCAATCCAAGCAGGATTAATTCATTTTGTTGGTTAAACTTGATTTTGATTTTGTATTGAGCATCCAGATAGGATGGTAAAAACGGCAACTTCAACAATTTGAACAAACCTTGCAGATAAGAATATCGTACAGAGGCTAGCATGGTGGCAGATTCCACTCCTTTATGTTTATTCTGGTTCTCTCCGGTCTGTTGTTTCACTTTTTTAATAGGTCCCTCCACCGAAAGTGCAAACTCACTGGATCCCATCGTCAAGTTGAAACCAAACCGGTCGTCCGTCCTTCACGCATCCGGATATCCAATATTGAACTCAAGGCGTTGCCTCTTGAGGCTGGAAATGCACCAGAATAAAAATTCACTTCACGAATAAAATCTACATTGATGAGCCCGACTGGTCCGCCGCTGGCACCTTGCGTGGCGAAGTGATTGATGTTTGGAATTTCAATGCCATCTATGTAAAATCGGTTTTCTGAGGGGAGCCTCCTCGTACTAGTATATCATTCCGGAAAGAGGCCGTATAGCCAACACCCGGCAAGGATTGGATTACACGGGAAATATCCCGGTTCCCTCCAGGAGCTCGCTGAATTTCATTAGAGCTAATTGTGCGAACTGATATTGGGCTTTCAGCCTGTTTAGAAAATGGGGCTGCTTTAACAACGACCTCATTCAATTCTTTTGCTGTAGGCTCCAGTTCTACAACAATTACGGATGGTTTGGCGCGGGTGACTTCAATTTCAAATATGGTCTTTGTAATAAAACCAATACTGCTTATCCGAATATTGTATATACCGGGGACAATATCCTTCATTTCAAAATTCCCCTTTCATCAGAGATAGCGCCGGTAGTGGTCCCTTCTAATATCACATTTGCAAATTCGACAGGTATATCACTTCCGGCCTCAGCGATATGGCCTTTTAATGTACCGGCTTGTGCCATTATCGGCTGTGCCGAGCTAATCAGTAAAATGGGCAATCCGATAGCGAAGCGTAGGAATTTGGATGAAAGGATTGCCATAAAGTATAGATAGTTCCGATTTGGAATACGGTGGAGTTATTCCAAATATTCTTTTCTGTAAATTTTCAGAAGCAGGATAAAATACGAAATCAGCAGGGGGCCGAATATAATACCAACCAGTCCGAACACTTGTAATCCAAAGAGGACTCCAAAAAAAGTAATGAGCGGATGGACATCTCCCAACTTTTTCTGTACTACGAATCGAAACACATTGTCAATATTGGTGATCACAATCGCTCCATACAAGCCTATCGCGATGCCCTGTACGGGGTGTCCGGAGGCGTATAGAAAGATAGTGAGTGGTATCCATACAACTGCGGTGCCAACTAAAGGCAGTACGCTCATCAGTCCGGTGATAATTCCCCAGAAGAATGGTTCCGGCAACCCAATGACCCAATAACCTATCCAAGCAGTGAAAGCCTGTAGTGTAGCCAGAATAGGTATGCCAATGGTGTTGGACAAAGTTTGGCTTTTCAATTCCGTCAATAATAGTTGATCGTTGCCATCCTTAAAGGGCAAGTTGTCTCGCACTATACGCTCAAATTTTTCCGCGTTGATGAGCATGAAATACAGAAGAAAATATAAAATAAAAATATCTGCCATAGCACCTGCAGTGGCTGATACTAGCCCTGGCAATGCCTTCGCCGCGATTTCGCTAAGTTTCGCTACAGTTTCTCCAGAAAGTAAATTCATTCCCCAATATTGCTGAGCCTGATTCGCCCACGATACTATCAGTTGAAGTATCTCTTCGTAATGATGGATAATGTAGCCCACCCTGTCGGACAACATGAGGGATACCAGAAGTACCGGAAGAACGAGTACGAGAAACGAAAGCAAAATCAACAAGGTGCTATTGAGATAAATATTCCACTTCCATTTTATCTTCCGGTTAAGATAAAAAAACGGCCGCCGGAGTAGGATATAGAAAACAATGGCTCCCAGAAAGGCGGGGAGAAAAATATTCAAAAACCAGAAGAGGAGAATGGCCAATGCCGAAAGAACTAAAAGGAATCCGGCTTGCTTGAGTTGGTCGTGATTTAGGCGCATTTGGAATCTGATTTCTTAATTTTAGTACCGTTTATATTTTTTAATGACTTCGTATTTTCTGCCCAAATCTAATTTGATAGAATACAAGCCGATATCAAAAAAATCTTCGGTATTGACCGTAATCTTTTCATGATTCTTATATATCAGAACCGATTGGAAGAAAACGAGTTCATCAAGGGTATTCATAATTTTAATTTTCACCGGATGTATCTGGTCATCATAAACCTTAAACTCAAAAGTCAGGATTTCGTGAAACGGCTCTGGATAAACCTGTACTAATTCTATTTGAGATGAGTCTGACTCCGCGGCGGCTTGTGCTGGAATGAGAGAAGAAAAAAGAGCGACAAGAATCAAGATATATTTCATAGTCATTGGTTTAATCTTAAGTTGGACTATACCTATCTGTAAAGGTAATTCGTTTAGGAGAGAAACGAAATTTATTTAACTCAAGATTAGATAACCATTGTACAATGTCAATTCCTAACTACAATGGTAGAGCGAGAGCCGGAGGCTGTGCGAAGCACACAGTAATTGACGCCGAAAGATAAATGATGAACATCAACCGGTATGGTATGTCTTCCTTTTTCAAGTAAGCTATTACGACGCCACACTTCCCGGCCTAAAATATCAACGAAAGAGATTGAAATATTTTGCGAACATTCCAGCTCGAAGACAAGCAAGACACTTTCACCCTGACTGGGATTGGGATAAATATTTAAAGATGCGATTCCAGTTTCGGATGACACTTCGGTTACAGTCGTTGCCAAATCTTGCTGACAAGGGACGGTATCGTATGGATTTATACTAAATCCTGACTGGCAGTCATTACACAAAATACCCCGCAGAAAGCAGCTTGATTTTTCCACTAATTGATCTTGAGGAAAGGAGCAGTGGCTACCAGAGCCTGCTACTTCATATAACTTGCTACATACACCCAGCGATTGTGTTTTTTGGTGCACCAAACTTGATCCCATAGCCCCAAAGAAACTATAGCAGGTACCGGTACAGTTCAGTAATAAATTCTTTTTATAAGGGACTAAACAATCCTTTTCATCATGAAAAGATATGGTGGGTAAGACCTCCTCTGCACCTATAATGGAGGTATCAGTGAGCGCACCACAACTATTAATAATACCGCGTAAATGATAGCCTTGCGGATCGACATTCCCGGATGAATCAATCGGTCCTAAGACTGAATGAAGCCCAACGTCAAACGAATCTGCCTCTGTTTGATTGATGTATGCGGTGAGCAATGCGGTGATC
The DNA here is from genome assembly GCA_016722375.1 of Bacteroidota bacterium. Taxonomy (NCBI): domain Bacteria; kingdom Pseudomonadati; phylum Bacteroidota; species Bacteroidota bacterium. Next base: position 197,246 of record JADKJG010000008.1, read on the forward strand.
GAACCGGCGCTTTCTCCCGATATGAAAAAGTAATCAGAGTCAATACCATATTCGGCTGCATGTGTATTGAGAAAGCGCAATGAAGCTCTGGCATCCTGTACCGCTTCATAGGCTGCTATCTTAAGGCCGGCACCGTCGTTGCACCAACATAAGGCAGCGGCTGCAGTCGTAGCACATGCCCAGCCCATACGGTAGTTTACGCTAGCCGTAACATAGCCTCTTTGAGCCCATTGAGTACACTTGTAATTTCCGCTGTTTTTATCACCTTCTAAGAATCCGCCGCCGTGTATGTAAAGAATGAATGGCCGTTTGGGTAATAGATCTACTTCCATTTTTGGATAATAAATATCCATCTTCAAATCTTCATTTACCTTCGTGTACTGGTTGTAGGCATTGCCATAAACAACATTTTGTTGAACTGCTATTTCACTTGTATCGAAATAGGTTGCTTCGCCAAATCGGTTGGGGATACAATAGTTTGATTGAGAAAAACATAAGGACGACAACAGAAAAATCAACGAGGAAGTGAGCAGAAATCTCATGGACAACGATTTGGTATAGTGATTTGAAGCTAAGATTTTAAAAAGTCTTTGCCTTTTTCGGTGAAAAACAATTTGATAATAAATATAAACCCTCCCAGTACTTGTAAGGACATGGCGCTAAGTAAAGCGGTGTTAGCATAAGGCCAGTGCATCATTTTGAAGAGCGCACCAATTACCGCCAGCATGCTGCCCACCAGAAAAATAATGACCGCATATTTATTTTTCATATCCTTCTAAGGTGGTGAGTAAAGAAGCTATAACAGTATTGCTACCGGATTTTCAATCACACTTTTTAGGGTTTGCAAAAACTTGGAGCCAACAGCCCCGTCCACCGCGCGGTGATCACAACTGAGTGTTACCTTCATTCGGCTACCAATTTTTATTGCTCCATTAACTACCGTTGGTTCCTGACGAATCGCGCCTACCGCTAGAATACAAGCATCGGGCGGATTGATAATCGCAGTAAATTCTTCAATGCCGAACATGCCGAGATTAGAAATGGTGAAGGTGTTGCCCTCCATTTCTTGGGGTTGAAGCTTTTTGGTTGTCGCTTTTTCTGCCAATGATTTCGCCTCTACAGAAATTTGTTGAACCGTTTTGCCGTCGGCAAATTTAATTACCGGTACCAGCAGACCATCTTCCACTGCCACCGCCATACCAATGTGAATGTGGTCATAATAACGAATGGTGTCACCTAACCAAGAGCAATTCACTGAAGGGTTTTGACGCAGAGCAGCGGCAACGGACTTAATAACTATATCGTTAAAGGAAATCTTGGACGGCAGTACATTATTCAATTGGGAACGAAGCGCTACGGCATTATCCATATTCATATCCATTGTGAGATAGAAATGCGGCGCACCGTTTTTGCTTTCCCCTAAACGCTTGGCAATCGCCTTACGCATCTGACTGACCCGAACATCTTTAGTACCTTCCTTGCCGATGAAAGCAGGCACTGATATTTTTTGAGAAACTGAAGAACTGCTTTCCAGATCGCGCTTTACGATTCTGCCATCTTCACCCGAACCTTTCACGTGACTGAGGTCAATTCCTTTTTCTTTCGCAATCATACGCGCAAGCGGAGATGCTTTCACCCGGGAATCAGATGGGATGATAGCTGTTTGCGACACAGGAGATGCAGGCTGTGCAGTTTCTGATTTCTGATTTCTGATTTCCGACTTATCTTCTGTATTTGCTTGAGGAGCTGGTGCAGCCGGTGCATTTAGCAAGGCTGAATAATCCTCTCCTTCTTTTCCAATGACGGCAATCAAATCGCCAATCTTCAACGTATCACCTTTTTTAGCTGCTACGTGAAGAATTACCCCGTTATAATATGATTCTAAGGGGAGGGTGGCCTTATCGGTTTCGATCTCAGCAACCGTATCGCCCGATTTAATCTTATCACCCACTTTTACACTTAACTCCGCAAGAAAACCTTCCTCCATTGTGTCGGTTATCCGCCCTAATCTGATCGCTTCTGCCATAGTTCTTTCTGTTGCGGGCAAATGTATGAAAAGTTCAATCGTTCAATCGTTATCAAAAAGTCTGAATTTGGAATACATTAATATGGGAATGATGAGTATCGTACCAATAGTCACCAACTTTAGAGACTCTGTGTAATAATTTAGCCGCTTTCCAATAATTCCATCTGTTGTCAGTGTCGTTAAAGCAAAAACAATAATTAACGATAACATAATTACTGGATACTCTTTCCAACTTTTTGAAAGGAAAGCGTAGAATATAACGAGGTAGGCTGGAATGGAATAAACAAATGCCCACTTATTTTGTTGCGGAAAAATGAGCGGAGTAATCAATAGCAGATAGGAAACTTCAATAAAAAAATGCTTGGAGGAATTTTGGGGGTTAAACGGCCTCTGTCTTAAAAAAAACAATGTCAACACAATCAACAAGAGTCTAACGGCATTGGTCAAAAGGCTCAACATTTCAGAATTCAGAGGATATAGTAAAAGCTGGAACGAGCCTGATTCTGCTTTTGAAAAATAAGCGGAAAACAAAGCAGCCAATCCATGTATCCGGTAACTTTCCACGTTTTGTCCTGTGTTATATTTATCCAGAAAAGGGTTAATAACACTGAGCCATTCCTGATGAAGCTGGAAATTGAAAGAATAGCCCCATACAAAAGCGGGAAGCAAAAAAGTAATGCCAGTGAAAATTAACGTTATCAGAACCGCGGTTAACTGCTTTCTGAAAATAAGATATGGAATGAATACTAACGGTAGTATCTTGAAGTTTATTCCCAGAGCTAAGAGAAACGCCCCACGGGAAATTTTATTTTCAAAAAATAGATACTGAAGCCCCTGAAGAGTCACCCACAACAATAAAATATTCATTTGTACCATTTCGAAGTTGTGAAGTATCATTCTCAAGGAGAATACAATGGTGAGTAAGACCACCTTTTTCTGCACAGAGTCATCGTATATATCAAGCCAATTCAATAGCAACTTGAAGATATGAAATAACATCCAGACATCTGCCAGCAAAAACAACAAAGCCGGTACCCATACTGGTGAATAAGAAAATGGAATTAGAAGGGTAGCAAATAACGGGCTGTATCCGTACTGAGAGTTACCGATACCTTGGTAATGCAGCCACACATGATAACAGGAATTTCCAAGCCTTAACTGCTCGGCTGCTCCGATGTAGGTATTAAATTCGCCTCTCGAAAAAGCCTTTATAATAAGGTATGGAGAGGATAAGATATATGCGGACGCTAATTTGTTATTGTTAAGCCAAGTGACGACGTTCTTCAGAAATCCTATCAATCGTTGCATCTCAGATTCTTATCCATCTTTGTTTTAACAAACCTGCTTCAATCTTTCCAAAACATAATATACCGCCGGACAGGTCGTGGTGTTTTGAAGAGTCGTTTGAGGATATTTGAAAAAATCCCCTGAATCGGTGTAGGGGTATTTGCGACAGTCGCCGGGGCGAGCTTCGTAAATACTGCAATAGTTGTCGCTTCCCAAAAAAGGACAAGGGCTTTGTTTCACAACATAGTCTCCATCTTCATCCAAGCGGAGATATGTTTCAATCAACTTAGATTGCTTGATACCGAGAAAATCGGCTATACGCACAATATCGGGTGTTTTAAATCGGGGAGATATGGTTTTGCAGCAACCGGCACAATCCAGACAATTAATTTTTGAGAAAGCCTCTTCATGCAGTGGTGGCAGCAATTTTTCAACCCCTTTTGTTCGGCGGGATTTTTCAAGCAGACGCTTGTGCTCTTTCTTTTTTTTGAGGGCGTCTTGGCGCCAGTTATCGGTACTATGATTCATTTGATATTTAGGAGACTCTTTTTACGAAGTAATCCATTTTTCCATAAATCTCTCTACCATAGTCAAGACCTGCTATATTTGCCGCCCGAATAATCTATTCGATGTATAAGCCCTTCAATTCGATTCCTGCGATACTTGTTCTAGCGGACGGTACTATTTTTAAAGGTAATTCACTTGGTAAAATCGGAACTACCTCCGGCGAAATATGCTTCAATACAGGCATGACCGGCTATCAGGAGATTTTTACTGATCCTTCTTATTATGGTCAAATCATTATCATGACGAGCGACCATATTGGGAACTATGGTGTGATACCCAGTGAGGTGGAATCAAAAAGTGTAAAAATCTCCGGTTTAATCACCAAACGTTTTGCCGCGCAGGCATATTCAAGAACAATGGCTGAGGAATCGCTTCAGGATTATTTTGAGAAAAATAACCTGGTAGGCATCAGCGACATTGATACCCGTGCTTTAACCATTCATGTTCGCAAAAAAGGAGCGATGAACTGTATTATTAGTTCGGAAACAACCGACGTTGAGGTTCTGAAAAAGAAATTGGATCAAGCACCGGATATGGAGGGGCTTGACCTAGTTCTCGAAGTCTCCACTAAACAGCCTTATTTCTACGGAAACCCCGAATCGAAGTTGAAAGTAGCCGTGCTGGATTGCGGCATCAAAGAGAACATTCTGAGGTGCCTGACCGAACGGGGAGTTTATGCCCAAGTTTATCCCGCGAAAACATCATTCAAGGAGATGGAAAAGTTTAAGCCGGATGGCTATTTTATTTCCAATGGCCCGGGCGACCCTTCTGCAATGTCTTATGCGGTGACTACGGTTAAAGAAATTCAAACTGTCGGCAAACCTTTGTTCGGTATCTGTCTTGGTCACCAGCTATTAGCGCTGGCAAATGGCATTCCAACTTATAAAATGCACCACGGTCACCGGGGCATCAACCATCCGGTAAAGAATTTAATCACCAATCGAAGCGAAATCACTTCACAGAATCACGGTTTTGAAGTTTCGCGCGAAGCCATTGAAAAATCAAAAGAAGTAGAGATAACTCACGTGAACTTGAACGACAATACTGTAGAAGGTATTCGCATTAAAGGCAAGAAAGCATTCAGTGTTCAATATCATCCAGAAAGCTCTCCGGGTCCTCATGACTCCAGATATTTATTCGACCAGTTTATAGAAGACATGAACGCCAACTAAATGATGATTCGCTTTCATTATAGGCTCTCCATTTTCCATCTTCTGTTCTTCATTCTCTTTGTTTTTAACTCCTGTAATCAAAAAGGAAATCAAACACCGGAAGGAAATTTGGATTTGAAGGCTATAGCAAGCGATACAACGATGCAATTGGGCATGGAGAGTTCTTATGAATACGCCAAGTCCATAATCATTTCATCTAATTTGGTTTATGACATTCAGGCTTCAGGGAGTTTAGCCAAGGGAAATTATTATATCCTCCGAAGATCGTCTAATAATCAAAAGGATACTGTGGCGAGAGGCGCACGCGTAGGAAAAGTAGTAAACGTATTGACTGCTGATTTAAATAAGGACAACAATCCGGAAATATATATAGCACTCCAAAGTGCTGATAGCAGCAAACGTGGAAGCATTATCGCTTGGGAGTTTGATAAAGATGGAAAGGGAACATCCATAAAATCAGATCACATGTTCGCCGGCATGCCGGGATTTTATAAAGGAAAAGATACAATCTATATTGGGAGCTATGCAAATAATCAAACTGCCCTCATTATAGAATTTCCAGCTTATAAAAATACGGATTCATTCTGTTGTCCTACGGCAGGTCCCGTCAAAATTTTCTATCTGTATAATAAAAAAACCTTGTATCATAATGGAATAGCTGCCGCTGATTCCACCAAAAAATTTATGGGAATAAAGTTTTAGTAATCATCAAATCTTAAAATCAATTATGAGCCAAATTGCAAAAATACACGCACGCCAAGTCCTCGATTCCAGAGGCAACCCTACCGTTGAAGCAGATGTTTATACCTCTAGCGGAACATTGGGTAGAGCCATTGTTCCATCCGGTGCTTCTACCGGCAAACATGAAGCCGTAGAACTGCGCGATGGTGACAAGAAAAAATACATGGGCAAAGGAGTATTGAAAGCAGTAGATAACATCAATAATAAAATCTCCAATGAATTGCAGGGCATGGGTGTTTTTGAACAAAATGCCATTGACGAGATTATGATGCTGTTAGATGGCACCACCAACAAAAGTAAATTGGGCGCTAATGCCATACTCGCAGTTTCATTGGCTTGTGCCCGTGCTGCTGCTGATGAATTGGGCATGCCTTTATACCGTTATATCGGCGGAGTGAATGCCAATACCCTTCCCATTCCAATGATGAACATTCTGAATGGTGGAGCACATGCAGATAATAAAATTGATTTTCAGGAATTTATGGTGATGCCTGTTGGTGCCGATTCATTTAGTGAGGCACTGCGCATGGGGGTCGAAATATTTCACCATCTCAAATCTGTCTTGAAAAAGAAAGGCTATTCTACCAATGTGGGCGATGAAGGTGGATTTGCACCCGAAATTGGCAGCAATGAAGAAGCTATCGAAACGGTATTAAGTGCTATTGAAGCTGCGGGCTACAAACCTGGCAAAGACGTATTCATTGCGATGGATGCTGCTGCAACCGAGGTTTTACAACGAAAAAACAAAAGTTTATCACTTCCATAAATCCACTGGGAAAAAAAATGAAGAGCGATGAGATGGTGGACTATTGGGCCTCATGGTGCAAAAAGTATCCGATACTTTCTATCGAAGACGGAATGGCAGAGGACGATTGGAAAGGCTGGGAACTGCTCACCAAAAAACTCGGCGACAAAGTTCAACTGGTTGGTGATGATGTGTTTGTCACCAACGTTAACCGTTTGCAAAAAGGTATTGATACCGGTGTGGCCAATTCGATTTTGGTTAAAGTCAATCAAATCGGTACACTCACCGAAACTATCAATGCCGTCAACCTCGCTACCCGCAATTCATATACCTCTGTTATGAGTCATCGCAGCGGCGAATCAGAAGATACGACCATCGCTGATTTGGCGGTGGCGCTCAACTGTGGGCAAATCAAAACCGGTTCTGCTTCGCGGACCGATCGCATCGCTAAATACAATCAGTTGATTCGTATTGAAGAAGAACTTGGCCCCCTCGCTTACTATCCGGGCAGGAGTTTTAAGTTTTTATAAAAATACAATGAACCGCTGATTATCATTGTCTTGAATGATAAGGGATAATCCCAGTTTCAATTTGAATGAAAGGTTTAAACTTAAAGAGCAATCTTCATGGCTTTAATCATGATTTTTAATAACAATAATGAACCGCGAGGTTCAATTCTTTTATGATTCGAACCGCTGCTATTCTAATTACCACCCTGATCGTTTTACCGATCATCGCTTTCACCCTCGATACGCAAAGCCTCAGCGATTTACAATGGACTATGCTCCAAACCTCTGCCCTCATCGCTCTGATAGTGGCCTTTTCCTGCTTTGCTCTGGCCGAATGGACGGGCAATTGTAGCCAAGTGGATAAAATATGGAGTATCGTTCCGATGGTCTATGTCTGGTATTTTGCGTTTGCCTCCGGTTGGAATGATCGGATTATCCTCATGGCTTGCTGCGTCACTATTTGGGGGCTACGACTCACCTACAACTTTTCTCGTCATGGAGGCTACCGGTGGAGATTTTGGGAAGGTGAAGAAGACTATCGTTGGGAAGTGCTGCGCCAAAACCACTTGTTCAAAGGTCATACTTGGCGCTGGCGTTTATTTAACCTCTTCTTTATTTCACTTTATCAAAATACACTTATCTGGCTTTTCACCCTTCCGGCTATGATGGCCTATGTAGGAAAGGACAAGCCTTTAAACTGGTTCGATTGGCTTGTGGCAGTTCTGTTCGTGGGTTTTGTTGTGGTAGAAACTGTGGCCGACCAACAGCAATGGGATTTTCAGCAGCAAAAAAAGAAGCGTTTAAAGTCGGGAGAAAAACTGGATGGAGAATATGCAAATGGGTTTGTGAGTAGTGGTCTCTGGAGTTTAATGCGCCATCCTAACTATGCTTCAGAACAGGCGGTCTGGCTAATATTTTATCTATTTACGATTTCGGCAGGCGCGTTTTGGATGAACTGGAGTATGACTGGTAGTCTGCTATTATTGATTTTATTTCAATCCAGTTCTGATTTCAGCGAAACTATTTCAGCGTCTAAATACCCCGCCTACACAAATTATCAGAAAACCGTTTCCCGCTTTATACCAAAACTATGGTAACAGCGTTATCTTCGTTGCGCTTTCTAAGACATGTTGCTGCACAAACCGAGTAAATTATTTTTCCAAACCAGACCGCTCCTGCTCTCTGCCTTCTGTGTTTTCTGCTCGGTACTCTGCTATTCCCAATTAAACTACGACTTCACCGAGGGTAAATTTCTCATTAAAGGAAAGGTAGTGGACCTGCAGACCAAGGCACCTATCGCTATGACAAACGTTCGCATTAACGGTACCTCCAAAGGAACCACTTGCGATAATGACGGAGTTTTTGCCACCTACGTTTCAAAAACTGACACGCTTAAATTCTCTTCCACAGGTTATCTTTCTAAGGTCATGCACATGGAAGACGTGGACTCTACCAAATATTACATTCTGCAAATTGAACTGCTTCACGACTTCATCAAACTAAAGGAAGTTACTATCTACCCTTATCGCGACATGGACGAATTTAAAAAGGCTTTCATCGAAGCCAAAGATATGCAACGAGCGAGTATGTATGGTTTGACCCCACCCAAATACACCAACAACATTCCCAAACCTAAATTTTATAACCCGGTTTCTTTTTTATACGAACGACTGAAGAAGAAAAAACGCGCCGCCGACCCCGATTTCAAGCCTTAACTATTCATACCTCAATGCCTCTACCGGATCCAGTTCTGCAGCTTTGATTGCTGGATAGATTCCGGCTGCCAGCCCAACAATAAAAGTAAATGCCCATCCGCCTATCACCCACACATAAGGGAAGATAAATCCTGTTTTAAGAAAGGCACCGACGATATTCCCCATTCCAATCCCGAAAATAATCCCAATAATTCCACCGATTTGACAAATCAAAATGGCTTCGGTCAAAAACTGAATCCTAATGGTGCGTTTGGTGGCACCCAAGGCTTTACTGATTCCTATTTCGCGGGTTCTTTCGTTCACACTCACCAACATAATATTCATCAAACCAATTCCGGCGCCTATTAAAGTCAGAATGCCAATCACCACGGTGGCAATGGCTACATATTTCATCTGATCCAGAATCTGATCTGCCAAACGCTCGCTTTTTGAAATGTCAAAATCGTTTTGGTCATTCAGTCGTAAACGCCGCAGCGAGCGCAGCAAACCAGTAGCTTCGTCAATCGCCAAATCCAGATCTTCCGGCTTGTTGGTCATCACACTGATTTCATAGGAGGTAGCATTGTCGGGAAAACTCCATCGTGCATTTTGTACACTCACCATCACCTGATTATCGGTCGCCACCTGGCTCGCACCTTTCGATTCCAATATGCCGACCACTTTATATTTTTTACTTCCAATACTGACCAGACTTCCTACCACGGTATCGTAAGGCTCAAATATTTTAGTAATGACATCTCGCCCCAATAAAATCACGTCGGTTCCGCTTTCTATTTCTGTTTTAGAAAGGTTTCTTCCTTCGGCGATATTCTGACCTAACACCTTCAGATAATTTTCATCCACCGCCTGAACTTTCACATTGGGGTTGGTCTTCTTCGATTCATGCTTCACCACAGCGATATTATTCGCCTCGTCCCACACACTGACCGTAGCCGGAAAGTGAAAATTCTTTTTAAAGTCATTCGCCTGTTGTAGAGTGATAGGAGGGTTTTCAGATTTGCGGTTTCTTCTTGGGCCTCCACGGCGCTGAACAATCCCTGTGTTGTAGATAGAAAAAGTATTGGAGCCCATCTCCGAAAAGCTCGCCAGCATTTTCCCCTTAATCCCTTCGGTAGCGGTCAAAATACCAATCAAAGCCATGATGCCAAACACAATAATTGACAACGTGAGTACGGTGCGCAATTTGTTCGCCTGTATGGCGCGCAAGGCCAGCTTTATGTTTTCAGTGAGATTCATACTCCTTCCGCAAACTTATTTATTGTCGGTGATTCGGACTAATTTTTTGTAGGGGCTTTGGAAAACGGTTAAATAACGGTGCAGGGGTTGCAGTGTGCGCCTTGATTGGTGAATATTATTCTTTAGCAATAACGAAGGTTTATTTCCGCGTTGGATTTGGTTGGCTGTTAGTCCGGTGATGAAACTTGCTTTGAGAAATCTTATAAAGTCATTACACGCATAGGTGGGAATTCGTTTTGATTAAGCGCGAGTAACTTTCTGTCGTTTGAAACCAAGATGTCTGAATTAGATGAAAGATAAGTGTCGGCAAATTTATTGTCGTCCACGTCACCTTGTACTAAATGGAAAAAATAAAAAATATCGTAAAGAGAAGTGTTCTCGGCAGTAAGAATTGTCCCGAGAAGATTATGAGTTACCTCCGCTCCCCAAAATTGGTCAAACTTTTCCTCATATTCTAAAAGTATCTCTGTCGAAACGCAAAGCGTATAACGCTGATTTAGAAACGCATCAAAAACGTTCCTATAAGGGGAGAGTTTGCCAATGCAACTGATAAAACTGTTAGTGTCAAGAACGATTTTCACTATAAAGGTTTTTACTTATTCTCTTTGTCAAGCCATTGCTGATAGATGGAAGCAGTGTAATTACGGTTTGATTCCTCGCGTGTAATAGCTTGATCTAATTTACTACGGAAATAAAAATTAAGTAATGACTTTACTTCGCCTAGTTGCTTTTCGTCCGCGATGTAACGGAAGCTTTTAAGGAGTTCTAATTGCATTTGAGTGAGTTTGTCTGTTGTGCTAATCATAATGTAAGGTTTCTACGAAGATAAAACGTTTTTAAGAAATAAAAGCTGAGCTCTCTTTTTGTTTTTTTCCTTCCTTGACTCGTTCGGGCTTGTTTTTGATATACAAAGATACAAGTGTTTTGTATCGTTAATTGTTCCTTCATTCCCGTCTTAAATGGATGTCGCTAAGTTAACGGTTTTAGAGATTAAATCTGTCCTACTGTTCCTTCCTCATAGATGCCACGTATTTTTTCGGAATTTGCCTTCTTCGTTTAGCTTCGGGCTACATTTTGGCAACTATAAGCTGCCACCTTGCTTGAACGCTGGCGCGGCCTACGCTCAGTGGAGCACTGTGCGTTGCGAAGTGGAAATTTTTTAAGAGAGTATTTTTTGTGCGTTAGCTTTATTAATCAGTGATAAGTTGGCATTGTTGGATAGGGGATGAATTGGTCAAGCATTGGCGAAAGTCCTGCTTTAGCTGCAAATGTCAGAGCTAAAAGAATTCCGACAAATAAAATTGTAGCACCAAGATTATTGTTTGCTACTTCAATGAAAATGTTTTTTTCTTTTGATACAATGCCAAACATTATTGCGGATAGCCAAAGATTAACAAAGAGAACTAACAAAGCGATTCCTAAAAAAATACTGAAAAACATTATCTCTTTTAAAAGCAAATCGTTTCCTGTAAAACTGGAAGGCAAAACTTTTGTCATTGTCTGAAATGTGTTTATGATTTCACTTAAAAGCAAACCGCCACATAAAAACAAAATTGCTTTCAAGATGTCAATGCTAATTGGGTTTTCATTTTCGGAAACCTTGCCTTTGATTCTTGAATTAATAATAGAGTTGAAAATGAAAACAGTTAGTAAGCCACTTACTAAAACTACTACTAAAAGAATGATGTTTGTTGTCATATTTCTTGATTGTTTGAGATTAGATTTACATTCCAGAAACGCATATCAGATAACTCACGAGGGAAAAGCCCCGCTGCGATTCCTTGTTCGGTTGTTTCCCAAATTACATATCGTTTTCCGTTTATTGATTTTGCAATTCCATTAAATGGCAAGTTAATTCCTATTACTGAATGTTTATACAATTCACTCCCAAGCATTGCAACATCATAGTGGTAATGATTGAGAATTGTAAATAGCAACAAAGTTCTTGTGTCGCAATCACCTTCTAAACTTCCCATAAATTCTATTGGTGAAAGAAGTCCAAACTTTATGTAGCCCTCACATTTTCCGCCTTTGCCTAAATAGTCACGAATAAAATCGTCATTGTATTGTCTTGCATCGCAAGCATTATCTAAAATTAAAGTGTATGGTATATCTTGTATGCAAGAAGTAATCACTTGTGCAAATTGAACTTGGTTCAAACTGTTTTTCGTTTTCAATGAATCAAACATTGTGTAGATTCTTGATAATTTGTTTTTGTCAAAATTATAAATTCTTGAAATGATGTAATTGTATTGTGATGGGTCTTGAAGAGAGTTAGAAAGAGTATTTCTAAAACTGTTTGCACTTCTGAAATCAGAGACTCTTACTTCAAGGTCTCCACTGTAAGTGTTGTTGTCATAGTCATTCCAAATTCTGTGGTGTGAAATAATACTGTCACCTGCTACTTCTGGTTCAGGTTTCGTCTGTGTAACTTCTTTGCTGTCGTCTATTGCGTATGGTTTTCTTACTGTTGGGTGAATTGGATTTGTGAAAAGTGAAACGATTCCGAAAACGAATGATAAGATAAAAGCAAAACTGAATAAACGAATCAACCATTTCCAAACGAAAGCTAAAACTAGTTGGAACGCTGACAACAAATAAAAAATGCCTCCGATTATTAATAGTGGTAAAATAACTTTCCAGCCTGCTACAAAAATTGGAATGACTACAAGTAAAAGGGAAATGAGTCGAAGCAATCCAATTAAGATGCTCCAAATTGATAAACCTGTTCTTGGTTTGCCTTGATGTTTCCAATCTTCCCAATAGGTTGAATTGTCAGCGTAAAAATATTCCCACCGCTTGTAATCTCCGTTTACTTCTGTCTTTCCTGTTTGCTTTGTGGTTTTAATTTTAGTTGGAGCAATAACAACCGCTTCGGTTGTTATTGCTCCAACAACTTCAACCACGTGTTCTTCGGTATCGTAATGTTTTAAATATCCTGAAATGTCCCCAAAAATATCACCGAAAATTTTGTTGCCGTCATAGTGTTGATTTGAAAGTGTGTAGTTGCTTAACTTGGGTTCGTTAAGATTTATTTGAAAATGTTTTATACTCCCGCCTGTGTATGAAACTTCACAAGGCAAAGAATCGGGAAGTTTTGTTAGAAACTTTTCTACATCTATAAATTCTTCAAACTCGTCTCCTTCCTTCCAACTCCGAAAACTTGCTTTGTCTGTAAATATTTCTCCGCTTAAAACTTCAAGGTCATAAAAATTTTCGTGGCTTATGTCTGACTTCCGGTGGTCAAGGTAGCCAATAAATTTTCCTTTGAACTTTCCTTTTAAGTAGGTCCTCCGTTCAATTTGTTCTTGTATAGTTACATATTCAAGCATTATACATTTCCGCAATTAAATCATCTTCTTTCAAAAATTCTCTTCCGTCTTTTTTTCGGATGGTGTTAAATGGTGCATCAACAAAACATTCAGCGAATGTTTTGTTTGAGTTGTGATTCGTTTGAAACAAAATATTGTATTGAGATTTGAAGGAAGCATACTCTTGTTGAATGAGAGTCATTTCAATTTCTTTCTTGAAATCATAAAAGTTTGTTTGCTCTGCAAGAAAATATTTCAAGTAAGCTGGCATCATAAAAATTACAATACTGATAATTATAAAAAACCAACACGCTGGATATTTTGTATTGAGAATAAGAATACTTTGAAAATAGTAGTTGGAATGATTGACGAGAGTTTCCATTTTAGAAATCAGTTCGGCTTTTTGTTTCCCCTTTCTTTCTAAAAGTTGCTCGTATTGTTGAACTTGTCCTGTTGCAGTATTGCCGTAATGTTTTTCTGCTTTTCAATAATTGTTTTCAGTTGTTGCGTTTCAGCATCAAAATACTCTGATGTGATTACCGTATATTTTTGAATTTGTTCTTGCTTGTAGGTTGCAATCTCACTGCTCAATTGATTTGAAAACACAAGTGCCTCTAAAGGTTTTGAAACTATAATCGCAATGAAACAAATGAAACCTAATCTTATTCCTACTGAAAACATTCTTGCTCTTGCGTTTTGAATATGAGGCAAAACATTTTTTGTCAAAGTGTAGAGTAGGAGTAAGTAAATATTTGTAATCATCCACGAAAAGAAAATTGAAACTGGAATTCCTAAAATGTAATTTTGAAATAACATTTTGAAAGTGAAATAGCTACTCACGAAACACAAAACAAAAATACAAAGCACAAAACCGCCAATCGCTGCAAAGCGATTTTGTAGATCTTTACTGCATCTACTTATGATGCTGTAATCGTCACCGGATAAAGTGCAAAGCGACTTTCTAAGATTCATTTTTTTCTGTGTTGTTTTCTTGAACTTTTATAAACTGTTCGGGATTTGCATCAATTTTCTTTTTCATTTCTTCTCGGTATTTTGAAATTGCATACTCCGTTAATTCTTCTTGAACTTTTTGCAATGACTTTTTCTCTGCTATCAATTTCTCTTTATGCAAGTGAGTTATCAAATCTCTCTCTTGTCCTTCTTTATCTTTGTGATAATTGTAATCAATATATATTCCCTGTTCTGCTTTCATTAGTTCTTCTACATTGTCCTTTAAAAAATCGTAGGGAGATTTAACCAACATCAACTTGAAAAATATTGGAGTGAGTTCAATTGACATAAAAAGCAAAGTGATAAAAAGCGAAATCCAAAAGCCCGCAATTTTGTGAGAAAGTTTTATTCGTTCTAATAAGCCGTCAAGTCCTGCTGAAACTATTGAAGCATTCTGAATTTGGTTTTGTTTTTGGTCTTCAAACTTTTTCAAATTTTCATATCCCTCCTTAATTAAGGGGATGTTTTTTTCTCTAACTAAATTTACTTCATTAAGAGCTCTATCAACACTTCCTTTAATATTATTTGCTTTATCCTTAAAACCTCCATCCTGTCCTTCTGCTATCCATTTTCTTTCTAAATCAGAATGAATTAATTCTTTTCCTTGAATTTCACTTTCCCATTTTTCAATTTTTTTCTTTCCATTTTCAATTCTTCCCATATAGATAGAATCAATTTGAGAAAGATATTGTCTTTGCTTTTCCATTTGTGCTTGGTGAAGTTCAACATCAATTTCTGTTTTGAACATTCTAATCTCAACTGGTTTTGAAATTGTAAGAGCAATGATTGCTCCTAATACCATTCTCGGAATTGCTCCTTTGAATTCTTCCCAAGTGATTGCCTCTGTTCCGTCACCTTTGCCTGTGCTTGAAACAATAAACCTGTCAAGGTTAAAAATCATTAGTCCCCAGAAACAGCCGAATACAATTGAGATTATTGTTGTGAAAATTAATTTCCAATTAATTACTAATTCTTCCATAGCTTGTTTATTAACTACTTTCTGAATATAATAGCAATAGCTTTCACTTTCAAGTGCCGAACCTCTTGGGGAAAATATTGTGAATAGAGCATATCCTCCTGCTAAGGCAGCCATTAAACCAGTGGCAACAATGATTCCACCTAAACACATATACTTGATTTGGTCGGAGTATGTGGCTCTTTCTAAAATATATCTGTCTCCACCTGATGCACTCCAGAGGAAACGCATTATTGGAGTTGATTGCGGGGTTGTGTAAAAATCTCTTTTCATGATTGTGTAATTTTTAATGGTTCATATTTATTTAGGTCAAAAGAATCAAATTCAAAAGTGATGTTTTCAAAATTGGTCTCTAATTTTGAGTTAGAAAATTGGCAGTCTAGATTTTCTCTGTTATAAGGAACGGCAAAAGCAATTGGCAAAGTAGAATCAGTATAAAACTTATTCAGCAAATTTATTTTTGCACCATTAAAGAAAACAGTTTCCGTTTTTCTTTTCGCAATTCCGTAAAAGCAAATTTGAATTGGCTTTGTAATGTCAGCTAGTTTAAATCTTATTCCTGTTAGACTTCCTTTAATTGTTCCAATACCTGCAACCCTAATTTTGTGGCAACCTTTTACTTTCCAAAACAACTCAACTTCGTTACCTTGAATTACAACCCTGTCATAAAGCCAAACACTTTTCACTCGAAGCGTTTTAATAAGTATCAAGTTTTTCAAAAGCAACAGAAAGCATTGGGCTGAAAGCCCAATACTTTTTGTTATTCTTTTTATTTGTCTTGTTATTTTATTTTTCATTCTCAAATCATGCGTTGGCAGTTGCAATGTCTGTTCGTTTGTCATTGTCCATAGTTTGTCAAATGTCTGGTTTTAGAACGATAGTTTCAATTTAGCACTATCCTCAAATGGTTGCAGCTTACGTTTTGGCGCTTGGCGAAGTAGTAGATTTCGAAGCACTAAACTGTCTACCAGCACTGAATCTGCCTGATGCGGGCACGAACGTTCGTTTAAGCGCTGAACCCGCCTTTTTGCCAAAGGTCTGTTATGAGAGGTATTATCCTTTCTCATTATCCCTGCTTTCATAATGTTTTAATAAATCTGCAATTATAATAGCAGGCGCTTCTTGTTCTATTACAAGTCTTTGAAAGGCAGAATAAATGTCTTTTGAAGTATTAAAATGTCGATCTAATTGCCTATAAATCTCTTCACTATATAAAAGTGGAATTCGTAAATCTCTTTTCTGATGATATTCAACGTATTGACTATTTACGTTTATAACTACAACTCCATTGTTTAATAGGTTGTTGAAATGGGATGATAGTATAAATAAATCGGTTGTTAAATCATTAGGGAATCCCTCTACTATTTTTACTCTACAATGAAAGCTTCCTTCATATATCATGTAATAGAATGTTCCTGCTTTTTCATTACTAATTTCGAATATGGTTTCAATATATTTTTCTTTTTCATAAACTCCAGATTTCCATTCTGCAGCCGAGTGAAGTTTTTTTAATTCTTCCCAGACTATTTCTTCCTGTTTTTTGAAACTTAATGATAAGCGATAAATTCTTTGGAGGTACGATATAATCTTGTTCATGGTTTTATTCATTTCTCATAACTTGATTTTGCCCCCATCTTTTTCCCCGAAAAGAGGCGCAGGTATCTTTCCAAAGCAAATTTATAATTTTTATAAATCGAGGTCATCTAATCGGCTCTTTATTTCGCTTATTTCCTTGTTGCATAAGTAGATATGTATCATCGTTATTTTCGGACTATCGTAGCATGGAGCAGAGCGCTTACGGAAAACTTTGTCATCTCATCAAAAATAATGGTTCCCTTAACTTATGCCAAACATCTGTGATAGATTGGCCGAAGGCAAGTATGTTTTTAGCCTATTTCAGATTTCCCATCAAACATAAAGGTAAATATCAATAACATGCCATTTATTCGTGTTTTTCTGTTAATTCGTGGATTATCCAAAGATTTCCAGACTCATTCTGTCACAGAAATAGGCAAAACCGCGACGGAAATAGGGAAGTCCGTGACGAAAATATGGAAGTCTGTCATGAACTTAGGGAAGTCCACCCTAGAAATACCTAAGTCCGTAGCAGAAATAGGTAAGTCTGTCACGGAAATAGGGAAGTTTGCGACAGAAATACCTAAACTTAAGACAGAAATAGGGAAATCCGCCACGGAAACAGGTAAGTCTGTCGCAGGAATAGGTAAGTCTGCCACAAAAACAGGCAAGCGGGTGGTGAGAATACTTCAAAATCTGGATGAATTATATCACTAATATTTGGTTATAGACATGAATGATTTGAGTCCTGTATTTAGTCCTTTTCTAATCTGTTTTGGCGTATGGTGACTGGACTTTATAAATTAGGCAACGTATTTTATTTTTAGGGCCACGATGCAAAATCCAGAATTTCAAATTGCCGAACAATTCGCGCTTCAAACCAACCGTTCTTTTTTCCTCACCGGAAAAGCGGGTACCGGTAAGACCACCCTGCTGAAGCAGATTGCCGCGAAGACTTCCAAGAACATTGCCATTGTGGCTCCCACCGGTGTGGCAGCGATTAATGCCGGAGGGGTGACGATTCATTCCATGTTCAGCCTGCCGCTCACCTCCTTTATCCCCACTAACGATTCGGTGGATTTGAATTTAGTGACCAACCGGAGAAGACTTCTGGATAATCACATGAAGTTTCGCAAAGAAAAAGTAAAGGTGTTGCGCGAACTAGAGCTGCTCATCATGGATGAAGTGAGCATGGTGCGCGCCGACATTCTTGATGCGATAGATTTCACGCTGCGAACAGTGCGCCGGAACCCCGAACCATTTGGTGGCCTACAGGTGATGTTGATAGGCGACATGCACCAGTTGCCACCGGTAGTGAAAGACAACGAATGGGCAATCTTGAAGCAATATTATTCCGCACCCTATTTCTTCAATTCGCAGGTTTGGGACAAACTGGACGCCATGCAGATTGAGTTGAAACAAATTTATCGCCAGAGCGACCGGAAGTTTTTGAGTCTGCTCCAGAATATCCGCGACCAGCGAATGGAGGAGGATGATTACGAACAACTGAAGGAGCGTTATCAACCCAACTTCAAACCCACCGAAGAAGGATATATTCTGTTGAGCACGCACAATAAGAAAGCCGACAGCGTGAACCAACAGGAGTTAGGAAACCTGATGGGACGAACTCATCTGTTTGAAGCAAAGGTTACCGGTGAGTTTCCCGACAATATGTTTCCCTGCGAACGGGTATTGCAGTTAAAGGAAGGAGCGCAGGTTATGTTCATCCGAAATGATGTGGAGACCGGTAAATATTTTAACGGTAAGCTGGCAGTAGTGAAGAATATAGAAGGCGAAAACATCACCGTTACCTTTAATGATAATCAAGAAGAATTTACGCTGCATCGCGAAACATGGGAAAACATCAGCTACTCCGTTGAAAATGGTACCGACAAAATCAAAGAAGATGAACTGGGAACTTTCAGCCAGTTTCCCCTACGCCTCGCTTGGGCAATCACCATCCACAAAAGCCAGGGACTTACTTTTGATAAGGTAATTATTGATGCCGGTCATTCATTTGCTGCCGGTCAGGTTTATGTAGCCTTGAGCCGCTGCCGAACACTGGAAGGCATTGTGCTTCATTCGCTTATTTCGCAGAATGCTTTGCACGGTGATGAACGAATCAGTTCGTTCACCGATTCGCATCATTCTACCCATGAGTTGGAAAATACGCTTCAGGTAGCGAAGGCGGAATATGCCCATTACTTGCTCAAAAGACTTTTCACATTCATAAAACTATCCGACAAAATTTCGGAATGGAGAGAGTTAGTGATGGAGAAAGACATTCCGGATAAAGAAGCTGCACTTAGTTTGTACGAAAAGATTTTTGGGGAGATTGACGCGATTCAATCTACCGCTCGAAAATTTCAAATGCAATTAGAGCGCCTGCTTGACGCATACAATAAAAACCCGCGCACCATTGAAGAATTAAAGCTCCGTTGTTCCAAAGCCATTGAATATTTCACCGATCATATTTTCGATAAACTCATTCTACCGCTGAATGAGCATATCAAAGAACTGGCATACAAAAGTAAAGTCAAGAAATATGTACATCACGTGCAAGCCTTAGAAGTCAATTTCTGGAATAAACTGAATCATTTGTACGATGCAGTTTTTATGGATGAGCAACTTTATGAAGGACCCAGAAAGCACAGCCGCGAACAAATAGCGCAAGTGGTCAGTTCTGTCACCTCCGGCAAAAAGGAAACGGGCGGCACTTATAAAGATACGCTCGCGTTGCATAAGCAAGGTAAAAGTGCTGACGAAATCGCCGCTATGCGTGGTTTATCTCCTGCTACTATCAAAGGGCATTTCGCGAAGTGGATAGAAGCTGGCGACATCAATCTTTATGATGTATTGCCTTCTTCCAAAATTGAACTGATTGAAAAGACCATGGGGGACACGATCCCCGAAACGATGGGCGGTATCAAATCGCAATTGGGCGACGATGTGGAGTTTTCTGAAATAAAAATGGTTATCAGTCATAGAATCTGGAAGGCTAAGGAGAAAGCTAGTAAACAATCCTCCTGATTTCCAGAAATAAATACCTTCAAGAAACTAAAACCCCATATCATGAAAACATATCTCCTCTTGTCCTATCTGGTCGCATCTGTTTTTTGTCAGGCGCAATCAAGTTATAAATACCTTAATCCTGATGCGCCGGTAGTGGAGCGGGTGAATGATTTGGTATCGCGCATGACGTTGGAACAAAAAGTCGCACAACTGCTTTATCACGCACCGGCTATTGACAGTTTGAAAGTACCGGAATATAATTGGTGGAACGAAGGCTTGCATGGCGTAGCGCGCAACGGACTCGCTACTTCTTTTCCGCAAGCCATTGGGTTAGCTGCCACTTGGGATAAAAATTTGATGCACCGTGTGGCAACAGCTATCTCTGATGAAGCACGCGCAAAGTTTAACATCGCCGTATCGAAAGGTCAGCGTCTTCGCTATCAGGGATTGACTTTCTGGTCGCCGAATATCAATATCTTCCGAGATCCGCGCTGGGGGCGGGGTATGGAAACTTATGGCGAAGACCCCTACCTGACCGGACAAATGGCTGTTCAATTCATTCGTGGTTTGCAAGGGGATGATCCAAAGTATTTTAAAACGATTGCTACTGCAAAGCATTATGCGGTGCACAGTGGCCCGGAGTCTGAGCGGCACACTTTCAACGCTGAGGTATCAGAATATGATTTGCGCGAAACCTATTTGCCGGCTTTCAAAATGAGTGTGGAAGATGCCCAGGTACATTCGCTGATGTGCGCCTACAACAGTGTACGCGGGAAACCTTGTTGCAGCAATGATCCCTTGCTCGATTCTATTTTGCGCAAAGAGTGGGGTTTCAAGGGATATGTAGTTTCAGACTGCGGTGCAATTAATGATATATGGGGAGGGCACAAACAGGCGAAGGATGCGGCAGAGGCTTCGGCATTGGCCGTGAAGGCCGGTACTGATTTGGATTGTGGCAGACAATATTTCAAATTGGTAGATGCCGTCAAAAGAGGATTGATTAAAGAATCAGAGATTGATGTTTCGGTCAAGCGTTTGTTTGAAGCGCGCATTCGTCTGGGCATGTTTGACCCTGATGATAAGATTCCTTTTTCTAAACTCGGAGAGAAGGAGGTAGATTCAAAAGCTCATCGTATTTTAGCCGAGGAGGCTGCGCTTAAATCCATCGTGCTGTTGAAGAACGAAAAGAATACACTGCCCTTAAAGAAGGATATAAAAACCATCGCCGTCATTGGCCCCAATGCCAATGATGAACATTGTTTGTTAGCGAACTATAACGGCTTCCCCACCTCTGTCTCCACGCCTTTAGAAGGAATCAAAAACAAGGTATCTTCAAATACGAAGGTTTTGTATGAAACCGGTTGCGAAGTAGCGCCCGGTGTGCCCTATGTAGAACCGGTGAACGTAGATTATTTGTTTACGACAGCGGATAAAAAGGTGAAAGGATTGAAAGCCGAATACTTCTCTAACCAAGAGGCCAAAGGTGAACCGGTAAAATCAAAAGTGGATACGGAGATAGATGTGATGGCTGCGGATATGAAAGGTGATTTCTCTGTGCGTTGGACGGGTGTTTTAGTGCCGCCACTTTCAGGAAAATATTATCTCGGTTGCCGCGGAGGAAATGATTTCGATTTATTTCTTGATGATTCCTTGCTTGTAACAGACGGCAATGATCCCGACAATGATTTCTCGCTCAAACAGGTGAGTTTGGAAAAGGGCAAGGCATATCATATCAAGGTGCTGGTGGGAGTTAATGCACCTCGTTCTCCTTTTGTGTTACTCTGGTCGCTGCCCGATATGGAACGCGAAAAGAGGGCACTCGAAGCAGTAAGGCAAGCCGATGTAGTGGTTTTCTGCGGAGGACTGTCGCCGAGATTGGAAGGGGAGGAGATGGATGTGGAAGTACCCGGCTTCAGCGGTGGCGACCGGATAGCGTTGGAACTTCCTTCTACTCAGGAAGACCTGATAAAGAAAATCGTGGCCACCGGTAAACCGGTGGTACTGGTGCTGGTGAACGGAAGCGCAGTGAGCATTAACTGGGAGAAGGCCAACATCTCCGCAATTGTAGAAAGCTGGTATGGCGGACAGGCATCCGGCACTGCGCTGGCCGATGTATTGTTCGGAGATTATAATCCGGCAGGGCGCCTACCGGTCACCTTCTATAAGAACGCAGCACAGCTTCCCGACTTTCATGATTATAATATGAAGGGAAAGACCTACCGCTATTTTGATGGCGAGGCGCTCTATCCTTTTGGATATGGACTGAGCTACACTAGTTTTATATACAGCCCCCTAGCCCCCAAAGGGGGAACGATAACAGCTTCTAAACCCGTTGCCAAAATCTCCGTGAATGTAAAGAACACTGGAACTCGCGATGGAGAGGAAGTAGTGCAGCTTTATGTAAAAGGGAAAGGCACTGCAGTAGGCGAAGCCGTTAAAACACTGAAAGGTTTTGAGCGTGTAGCGATTAAAGCCGGAGAAACCAAAACCGTTTCTTTTGATGTATCGGCGCAGACGCTTGCTTCATTTAAAAAAGGGAAAGGTTTTACAACTGATAAAGGCGAATACGCTTTACTCATCGGCTCGTCTTCTGCGGATAAGGATTTGAAGGAGGTGAAGGTGGGGGTGGAGTAGCAATTATACTTTTACTACTTGGCCTTCACCATACGAAAGCAGATAATGATGGTGTAGGTTTCTATATCTTGTAATAAACTCCCTCTCAATATTCAAAAGTTGAAAACTGAAATATTGTAGCATAAAGACACAATCAATGGCGACCATAAATAGTTCTAAGTCGTGTTCAACTTCTCTTACCATAAACTTTCGGGAAACTTCTGAATAATGCTCGTATTGAGAGAACATTCGATAAAGATTATACGCTGTTGGAATATATTCACCAAGGTCACTACTTTCCGTTGCCTCCTTCATATTTAATATCGTTGGTGCCTTAATCTTGTCCTTAATTCCACCGGCTGGTTCAAATTTCAAAGGGAAGTGAATCTTTAAAAACTTATCTACTTCTTCTCGGGATTCTGGAGGTGAAGTTTTCATATTATTTTCTAACCATGAATAAAATGTATGATTGAGTCTGTCATATTCTATTTTAAATTTTGCTTCGTCTTTGCGAAAATCATATAGATAAATGAAGGTTATAAAATCTAACACACCTACTCTAAGCTGGATTGTTAGAGAAAGTTTGAATCGTTTTTGGTTTAAAAATTCATCCTAAAGTAAACGAGAAGCTTTGAGACAGCAATGTGCCCTGATTGCAAAATCATAAAAAACCAGTTGTTGAGTGGGCACCTCAGGTATTTTTTTATTTAATGAATCTAAAATTTCTGAAGAAAGTTTTATAGCTTCCTTTATAAAATTATTTCCAATCGCCCAACTTTTCTGCACGTCCATTCAGCAAATTAAAAGTTTTCCTCGATGAATTAGTGCACAACATAATCCTCCCCATTTCCAACAAAAATCAGCGCAGTTGCGGCAGATTGATTATCGGTGGGTGAGACACCAACCGATAGTGAAATCTTAATTTCCTTTTGGGGATTTCGCAATTTCCTCCCATTTTAGCTTCCTGATTCTTACATTTAGAAAAATATGGCCAGTAAAAACGTTTTTAAGCTTAGTCCGGTTCATGAAGTGATAAATGATTTTTGTGAGCAACAGGAAAGGTCAATCAAAACTTATCAGGAATCCTATAAGCTAATCGAGAGTTTTGAAGCCACGCTCCGCTCATTGACAGACACAAAAAATTTAGACCTCCTGCTGAAAGAAAGTGCTGTTTATTTCCAAAAAATGGATGCGGTTTATCGGGAAATGGGTATTTATTTCAATGAATTCATCCTCTTCTATTATTCATTTCGCGAAGTAGCCAAGGATAATGAGGCAGTAGCAAACGAGTTTAGGAAATTGCCGAAGGACTTTACACCTATTCAGGAACAATTCAATCTGCTGTTAAAGGGTTATGAAAGGAGTCTTGGCGAGTTTGGAAAATTACTTTGATAGAAGATTATACCCTCCGAAACATTTCCTTGGACAAAAAGCACTCGCCCTTGCTCGTGTTTAGTTTCCAAAAGATGAACTAAACGCCAACAAAGGCAGAAGTCCTGAAACGGAAAATTTGCATCAAAGAATCAGAATTGTGTAGAAAAATAATTTGATTTGAGTGTTACGTTTGTAATCGCCTCTCTCACAAACGATTATCAACAATAATCCCCCGATTCTTAATCAATTTCCCCGCTATATCAATCAAATCAGCCGCTATATCGGTTAAGTCTTTCTCTATCTTAATCATATCTGTGGCTATCTTGATTATATCATTTGCTATATCAATCACAACCGTGGTTATCTTAATCATAAGAGCGGCTAATTCAATCAAAACATCGGCATTCTTAATCAAATCTTCCGCTATTGTGATCAAAGCAGCCGCTATATCGGTCAAACAGGCAGCTTTTCTAATCAAAACCTCCGCTGTTTTAATCAAAAGAGCGGCTGTATCAATCGGGATAGGAAGTGTTTTTTGGGTAACGAAAGAAAGGTCAACTTTCGAAGCCTGATTGATGACTCGCTTGAAGTTATAAGCTGCCGCTGCCAACATCACATTTATTTGGTCTCTCGCTCTTGCTGGTGTTTAGTTTTCCAAAATAATATCGGAGCAAACGTCACCAGCAAGAAGAGGCTGACATCATTCTCTCTACTTTGATGTTCTTGTCAAAATGGGAAATTAAAATCGCCTCTTTTTACCCAAATGGTTTTTGACAAAAAGTTTAGGATAGCATTAAAATAAGTGATTTTATAAAGCATCCACTCTCCTCAAATCAATTTTGGTGGAAGCAGCTATTCGGATGGGTACCGTTTCCTCTTCTACGTTGGTCAGTTCCAAACCAAAATCTTCGGCGGCTGTCAGTGAAATGGTTTTAATAAACCGATATGATTTCACGAAAAACTGTTCTACAGGAGTCAGGGCATCGTCAATGGCTACTCGGCTATTGAGAATGATAAATTTAAAATCGGCAGGCATATTGAACTTTCGTAGCGAAGGGTAATGTGACAACTCATCTATCTCTCCGCTCTTGACCATTTCCTCTACAATCTTATTAAACATCAAATTTACTTTGTGTTCTACTTTGAATCCAAAAGAAAGTCGTACGAAGAAGATTCGTCGCTTCACCACCGGATCCACCGAATAGGTAGCACCGAAGGGATCATTGGTAATTTCGACATGTACAAACCAATAAATATCTGCTCGTTTCGGTCGTTTGCGGAAAATGGAATAAATAATGTTCGAGTCAATATGGCTTTTGTCATTTGCCATGCTCATAAACACTAAGTTGTTTGCCTCCTTCGGAATAGATTCATCGTGCATCAATTCTTTTAGAGCAGGGATGTAATCGTTGATTTCAACAAACTCAATATGTTTCTTGCGGAGTTGACGTGCTTTATAGAATATCCACATGCCAAAGAAAAGTATCGCAGCAATCATGATAGTGAACCAACCGCCATGTGCAAATTTCAACAGGTTAGAAATCATGAAAGAAAGCTCTACGGTCAGGAATACCGCGGGGATACCCCAAGTCATTAAGGCTGGTCGGCGATGCATATACATCAGGTAGGTGAGCAGGGTGGTCGTCATCAGCATATCGAAGGTGATGGCCAGTCCATACGCCGCTTCCATGTTACTGGATTGGCGGAACAACATGACCACGGCAATACAACCGGCTAAAAGAAACCAGTTGATACCTGGAATATAAATCTGTCCTTGCTGCGTGGTGGGATAGATCACTTTTAAAGTGGGCCACAATCGAAGTTTCATCGCTTCGTTTACCAAGGTGAAACAACCGGTGATGACCGCTTGTGAAGCAATGATGGCTGCCAGAGTGGCTACCGTAATCCCAATAGGCAAAAACCAAGTGGGCATTTGTGCATAGAAGGTAGAATGCCCTTCGGGCCAAACCTGTCCATGATACAAACGAAGCAAATGGGCTGATTGTCCAAAATAGCTGAACACCAGCATGATCAAAACATAAATCCATCCGGCCCGGATATTGCCTTTGCCGCAGTGACCTAAATCTGAATACAAAGCCTCCGCTCCGGTAGTACAGAGGAACACCGCACCTAAAAGCCAAAAACCTCCCGGATAGGCTACCAGCAGATTGATAGCGTAATATGGATTGAACGCATGAAGTACTGTGGGGTATTGAACGATTTGAATGATTCCCAAGGTGCCAATCATGGTGAACCAAATCAACATAACCGGTCCAAAAATTGCCCCTACGACTTTAGTTCCGAATTGTTGAAAGGTGAAAAGCGCTATTAGAATGGCTATAACAATGGGTACTGTGGGTATATTTGGATTCAGAATTCTCAATCCTTCAATGGCAGAGGAAATAGAAATTGGTGGCGTAATAAATCCATCAGCTATCAACGCCGCGCAACCGATGATGGCCGGAATGATCGTCCATTGAACTTTATATCTGCGAATCAAGGCATAGAGCGCAAAAATCCCTCCCTCCCCTCGATTATCGGCATTCAGAGCGAGAAAAACATACTTGATTGTTGTGATAATGATGAGCGTCCAAAAAACACAGGAAATACCGCCATAGACCAAATCATTGGAAATGACTTGACCACCGACGATGGCATTGAGCACATAAATCGGTGAAGTTCCAATGTCACCATAAATAATTCCCAGTGTGATGAGTAATCCAGCGGCACTTAGTTTAATTCCATGCCCGCGAGGTTCTGTTTTCATATTATCCGTTCATGATTAAAGTGGAACCCGGTAAATATTGATAAAGGGGATAATTATAAATGTGCTTACCAGAAAAAGGCATAAAAATTAACAAGGCGCAAATGTAAACGGAAATGAATGGGATGTGCCCAATCGCCAATGAAAAATTTATGGTAGAAAAATCAATAAAAATGAGATAGAGGCGGACTAAATCAGCCCTTCGAAAAGAAGATGGGAAACGGGAAGAACAGTTAGGTCATTTATAGATGGAGTAAGAGAAGTCTTTTATTTCCAATCTATCTGCTCATCGTCGGTGATGGGCGGAGGAGTAGAAGAGTTGACTTCTGATTTGTCATGGTCAATCAAAGATTTTTTCTCTGTAACCGGAGGCATAGATGCCAGCGGTTTGTTATTTCCCGGAGAACTATGGTTGCTGGTTCGCTCTTGTTCTGGTCGTCCAGCCTCGAAATCAAATTGGGGCATCAGTTCGGTCTTGACATAATCTAAGGCTTCCTGAAGCGATTCGGCAAACTTTTTAAAGTCTTCTGGATACAGGAAAATCTTATGACTTTCATATCCTTCACCATCTCTTCTTTTCTTGCTTTCAGATATAGACAAGAAATAGGCTCCTTCGCGTCCTCCTTTCACATCAAAAAAATAAGTTCGGATTCCGGCTTTTAATCTCTTACTGAAAAAGCCTTCAAATTTGTCGTTAGTACCTTTTTTCTCCACTTGCTTTATATTTTGTTTGTTACCACTGGTTTTAGGTCGGCTAATATATATTATTCCTGAACAAATATTATAGCGATTCAGCCACGGATTCGTTTTTTTGCTCCGTCAACTGCCGGTTATATATATCGGCATAGGCTCCTGCCTTATCCAGAAGTTCCTGATGTTTGCCTTGTTCAATGATCCTGCCGTCATCCAGCACAATTATATTATCGAACCTCATCAGAGAGAATATCCGGTGGGTAATAATAATGGCAGTTTTGCCATCCAATACTTTTTCAAGATTTTGCTGAATACGTTTTTCGGTGGCAGTGTCCACGGCACTCAAACTATCATCCAGCAAAAGAATATTCGGTTGCTTGGCCAATGCGCGTGCAATAGAAATGCGTTGCTTTTGTCCGCCGGAGAGGGTTACACCGCGTTCGCCCACCATAGTTTTAAACCCCATTGGAAATTCTTCAATTTCATTTTTGATGGAAGCATATTCTGCAAAGCGGCTGGCGGTTTCTTCATCTGATTCATCTAAACCAAAGGTGATGTTTTCTGATATAGTCTCAGAAAACAGAAACACATCTTGAGGGACAAATCCAATTTGGCGCCGGAGCGAACCGAGCTGAAATTCTTTTATTGGTGTTCCGTCTATACGAATTTCACCTTGCGTAGCGTCATACATGCGCATCAACAAATCAGCCAGCGTAGTTTTGCCGGAACCGGTTCGGCCAATAATGGCGAGTCGTTGTCCCGGCTTGATGTGAAAGGAAATATCTTTCAATGCCTGAAGGCCGGTATCTGGATAGGTAAAAGATACATTCTCAAATACAATATCTCCTTTTATTTCCTTTTCTAGACTGATCTCATCTTTAACCGTGGGCTGCTGATCGAGAAAATCATTGATACGCTTTTGCGATGCAATAGCTCGTTGCACTATGGAGGCGGTCCAGCCCAGAGCGCTCACGGGCCACATCAGCATATTGGTGTACATCAAGAAAGCCGCCAAGGCTCCCGGAGAAAGTTTTTGTTGACCTACCTGTATCCCTCCCACATATACAACGATGATGATACTGCACCCAATCAAAAATATCATGATCGGAAAATAGACAGAATTAATCTTTGCCATTTTCAATTGCTTCTGCTTGTATTCTTCACTTTCTCTTTCAAAATGCATCATCATATCTTTTTCTCGGGTATAGGCTTGAATCACCCGGATGCCGGAATAAGTTTCTTGTGCATTAGTAGTCAACTCAGAAAGCTTGGTCTGGATTTCAGTGCTGGTCTTTTCTACAAGTTCGTTGACGTAGTAAATGATAAAAGAGAGAATCGGAAAGGGAATCATCACCCACATGGTCAGCACCGGATTGATGAGCAACATGGAAGTAAGTGCGAAGAGGATGGCAAAAATCAGATTGACCGAATACATAACGGCAGGCCCCATGTACATGCGTACCCGACTGACATCTTCGGTGATCCGGTTCATCAGGTCGCCGGTGTTATTGCGACGATAAAAGGCCAGATCTAATTTCTGGTAATGCTCATAAATGTCATTCTTCAAATCAAACTCAATCTTTCGAGAAACAACAATGATTGTTTGCCGCATCAGGAAAGTAAATCCACCGGCCATAAGGGCAACAGCCAAATATTTTAAAAACAGATAAAACACTTGCCAGCCTATTTGCGTTTGTATCGTTGTGGTTAATTCACCTGAAGTATGGACATCTTTCAGATGTTTAGCTATCAGATCCACCGCGTCTTTGGTAATGATGGGATTGTAAACGTTCAGCGCGTTGGCGCAAATCACGAACAGAACTCCTGCCATGATCCTCCATTTATAACGAACAAAATATTTATTGAGACTTGCTAAATGCTTCACTTTACTTCTTGATTATACTTTTGGGAATCCTCCGGCGGACGTAGTTGGCCTGCAATGCTCGACTTTCTCATAGGTCTAAAAACCCTTCTTTGTTTGGTAAAACCGAATTCCTTGCCAACTTTGCGCCCGCAAAAAAATGTGAAACTAAGTAAAAATTGAATTGATTATGACAGGAAGCGTAATGCAAAGTGTAGAAAAGAAAGAAGCGAATGTGTTTGAAATGATGGGGCCGATGGGGCATGAACAGGTGATGTACTTCAACGATGAAGAAACCGGTTTGAAAGGAATCATCGCTGTGCACAATACTGTTTTAGGGCCTGCTTTAGGTGGCTGCCGCATCTGGAATTACGAAAACGAATCTGCTGCTTTATGGGATGTGCTTCGCCTTTCGCGCGGAATGACTTTTAAATCTGCCATCAGCGGAATCAATCTCGGCGGCGGAAAGGCGGTCATTATCGGCGACCATAAAATCAAGCGCGACGATGCCTTCTGGAGAAGGTTTGGAAAGTTTGTAGAAAGTCTGAATGGAAAATATATCACCGCAGAAGATGTAGGCACTTCGACCGAAGTCATCAGCGTGGTGATGCAAGAAACCAAGCATGTTACGGGAAAGCCTCTTTCGGCAGGTGGCACGGGCGACCCTTCGCCGGTGACCGCTCACGGAGTGTTTCTGGGCATTAAGGCCAGCGTGAAAGAACAGACCGGCAGCGAATCTCTGGAAGGAAAGAAAGTAGCGGTGCAAGGCGTTGGGCATGTAGGCCATACGCTGGTTGGGCATTTGACCAGAGCAGGGGCAAAGGTTTTTGTTACCGACCTGAACAAACAGCATCTGGAAGAAGTTGCTAAGGAGTTTAAGGCGACGATTGTGGATCCGAATGAAATTTATAGCCTCGACGTGGACATCTACTCTCCTTGTGCTTTGGGCGCTACGGTCAACAGCGAGACAATCCCGAAATTGAAATGTTCCATCATTGCCGGCGCAGCCAACAACCAGTTGGCAGACGAAAACCTGCACGGACGAATGTTGGTGGACAAAGGAATTCTCTTTGCACCCGACTTTTTGATTAACGCTGGAGGAGTCATCAACTGTTACCGCGAGGTACATACCCTCAGCCAAAAAGAAACAGACGCGATAGTGGAAAATATTTACCCGCGCACCCTCGATATTTTTGCCAAAGCAAAAGCCGAAAAGATACCCACTCAGGAAGCTGCCATTAAAATGGCGGTAGAGCGTATTGAAAAAGCAAAGGGCAAATAATTTAACGAAAGTGTTGGGGTGTTCAGGTGTTGATGTAAACTAACACCGCCCCACTTCGACACATTCATACCTTCGCACCTCAATACAAACAAAATCATGTTAGGCAGACGGAATCTTAGAATAAAAGTAATGCAGGCACTATATGCCTGGGAAATGGATCATGACACTCCATTAACCAGACTGGAAGGACTGCTCAAGACTCAGATTCAAAGGTCGGTTTCGCTCTATCTCACCCATCTTCAATTTCTTATGGATGTCTGTCAGTACTCGCTGGTGGACAAGGCCAAGCGCCTCGCTAAATACATCAAGACCGAGGAAGATGAAAAAGCCAGCACCACCATTGCCGCTAATCGCATCATTCTGTTTCTGGAGCAAGATGCCTTGTACAATGACTTTGTGAAAAAGGAAAACATTCGCCACATGGTGAGCGAAGGCACCGTTCGCAATTTGTTTATCGAACTGGCCACTAAGCAGAAGTATAAGGACTATGCCAAACTGGAACAACCAACGGCCAAAGAGGATAAAGAAATCATCTCGTTTATCTTCAAGAAAATTTTTGCTACCAATAAGGAATTGGAACAGCACTTGGAGGAGCATTTCATCAACTATGATGATGACAATGCGCTTTTGCTGCACGTCACCGGCAAATATGTTGATGCCTTTGATGAAAACAAGAAGAACAATTTTTTTCTGAGCATGGATGCTTGGGCCGAGGAGCAAAAGTTTGCGCTCGACCTGCTGGCCAAGTGCATACAACTAAACGAAGAACTGGGCGCCATCATTCAGCCGAAGCTGAAAAACTGGGACATGGACCGCGTGGCGATTCTCGACCTCATTCTGTTGAAGATGGCCGTCTGTGAACTCAAACACTTTCCCACCATTCCGATCAAGGTTACCATCAACGAGTATATAGACATCTCAAAACTCTATAGCACTCCCAAAAGCAAGGACTTCGTGAACGGCGTTCTGGACCGCATCAAAAACGAAATGCAGGACAAAGGCGAAATCAAGAAGTTCGGCAGAGGCTTGATGGAGTAGAATCTCCATTTTTTCATCACTTTTTACTCCATTCTTTTAGGCAACAGGCGTTCAAGGCGCTGAATTATTTGCCTTAGCCCGACCATTGACGATAACATGGATGGGAAACTAAATTTGTGTTTTAGGGAAATGAATTACTGTCAGGGGAAAATGGGATACGGGCTGGGGGAAACAAAATATGTATCGGGGAAAATGGAATACAGGTGGGGGGAAATAAAATATAGGTCGGGGAAAACCGAATTGATGCCGGGGAAAATGAAATAATGGCTGGGGAAAATGGAATATGGGTAGCGGGAAATGGAATAGTGACATCCATTTTTGCATTTTTGGCGTTAAAATGATTGATATTTAAAGAAATAAGGGATTTGTGAAAATAAAAGTGCCATTGGCTGTTTTCCCTCTAATGGCTGAAGCCAAATGACCAATTTCCCGACCAACACAATTGCCACCATCATTCTTTGAAGATATTATCTTCGATTCTCTTCTTTCTTAAACACCCGGCTATGAAACACTTTTTACCCTTCGTTTTATTTCTGCTCCTCGCCCCATCCATTTTCGCCAATACCTATCATGTCAGTCCGGCGGGCAGTAACGGCAACGATGGTTTGACTCCCGCAACTGCTTTTCTCACCTTACAGAAAGCATCTGATGTGGTGCAGCCCGGTGATTCGGTATCGGTGCTGCCCGGAACATACGCGGGGTTTTACCATATTAAAAGTGGCACGCCATCTCAACGAATTATTTTTGCTGCATTGCCCGGTGTATTAATCAACCTTCGCAATGCAACCACGACCGACGGCATCAATCTGGAAGGAGCCAGTTATGTGACCATCGAGGGATTCAAGGTTTATGGAGTTGCAAGGGCAGGATTCCGTGCAGTATCGGACACGGGAATTATCTTCAGAAATAATATAGCCGACAGTTGCGGCAAGTGGGGCATCCTGACCGGTTTCAGCGAAAACATTTTGATTGAGTTCAACGAGTGTAGCCGCTCTATTGCTGAACATGGAATCTATTTTGGCAACAGTGCCGACAATCCTATCATCCGCAATAATATTTGTTGGGGAAACAATGCCGCAGGAATACACATGAACGCCGACTTCAACCTGCAACCCGGCGATGGAATTATCAGTAATGCGTTGGTAGAGAACAATGTGATTTTTAATAATGGACAAGCGGGCGGTTCAGGAATTAACTGTGATGGAGTACAGAGTTCGCGCATTCAGAACAACCTGCTTTATAACAATAACGCCAGCGGAATCTCTTTATATCGGATAGATGCAGCGGAGGGAGCAAAAAATAATGTGGTGGTGAACAATACCATACTTCAATCTATGTACGCACGATGGGCGCTGAATATCAGCGATAGCAGTTCGGGCAATATTGTATTCAACAATATATTTTACAGCCCCCATAATTTTCGTGGCAGCATCAGCATTGATGCGGCCTCGCTTGCAGGTTTTCATAGTGACTATAATGTATTGGTTGACAGAATGAGCAATAACGGAGGAAGTACTAACATGACTTTCGCTCAATGGAAATCAACCACCAACAACGATTTGAATTCTTTGCTATCTGTTCCGACACTGCTATTTGCCGATAGCGCTGTGAACGATTATCATCTGTCTCCCTCCAGTTTGGCGATTGATTTGGGCAGGGCTTCTTTGGCCGGTGCTTTTGTGCCTTCTACCGATATAGAAAACAATGCCCGCTCACAGGGCAGTAATCCCGACGCGGGCGCTTTCGAATTTCCGATGATTACTGCTTTGAATGAATTGAATTCAAAGACCATTTCCTGGTCAACCGTTTTGGCCGAAGAAGTAGTTTCTATCTATGACCTTTCGGGGAAAATGGTTTTCAGTGGGAAGAAAAGAGGAATCCTTTCCGGAGATTTGGGAAGGGCTTTGTATGTTTTTAAATTGGAGATGAAGAATACATCTTCGATGAGAATGGGGTGGTTAATAGAACTTTGACAAAATCAAATGGAAAATAAGACTTGCTAAGTCTTCAAGACTTAGCAAGTCTGTAGGGGCTTACTTCCCCGCCAAAATCTCCTGATATTCTTTAGGCGTGTTCAGTAGCTGAATGGCTTTAGCTACTTCGGTGTCATTCTGATAACTTTTTTTGACCTTGCCGTAGGCATAGTAATAGCGACCTACGATTTCGTTTTCAAGCAGGTGCATGATTTCATCACGGTGCGTGATCAGATCGTTTTGTTTATCGGCCAGTAGTTTTTTGCTGATAGATTCATAAGAGACTTCGACTGCATCGAAATATTTTTCATCCTTGGTAGCGTTTTTCAGCGCTTCCAGTTTTTCTTCAGTTTCAGTTTTGTAAGACAGGTCTTTGTGTTTCAAGAAGATTACAAATTCATTAAAGTCATTTTCAGTCAGCTTGAAGCGGCCCGGTTCTTCGATAGAGGGGTGCAACATTTGGTATTGAGTAGCGAATTGAAAAGGATAATGTTTCTCAATGAGAAAAGCCGCGACTTTGCTTTGTTCCGGCTTGGGCAACATCACATCGGGGTCAACGCCACCGCCATCCCACACCAGTCTTCCGTTGTGAGTTTTGAAAGCTACTTTCAGCGAATCGGGCACGCGCTTCACGCTTCCGTCTTCATTGCGCTCGGCATAATTAATCGCCTGAATACAACGACCGGAGGGGATATAATATTTAGCGATTGTCACTTTCAACATGGTGTTGTAGGAAAGATTGCGCGTGGTTTGCACGAGGCCTTTGCCGTAAGTTTTCTGTCCAATCACCACGCCCCGATCATAATCCTGCATGGTGCCTGAAACAATTTCGGAAGCCGATGCGCTCATCGAGTTGGTAATCATCACCAAAGGAATCTTTGTATCCGAAGGCTCGTTCAACGTGCGGAAGGTATTGTTCCACTCGGCCACTTTCCCTTTGGTATTCACCACCAGTTCATTCCTGCCATAGAACACGTTCACGATGTTCACCGCCTCGTTCAACAAACCGCCGGGGTTGCTACGCAGGTCGAGGATGATGCCTTTCATATTCGGGTTTGCCAACTTCAAACTATCGAAGGCAGCCTTCACATCTCTACCGGCATTTTCATTGAATATCTTGAGCTTGATGCAGCCTATTTCCGGCGTAACCATGCCGCTGAAAGGAACGCTGGTCTCCTGAATTTCTTCGAGCGCAATCACAAAGGGAAGGATTTTAGTTTCGTCCATCGAAACTTTTCTTTCCACGCTTAAAGTGATTTGCGCCTTTGGCTGCCCTACCAGAATTTTATCTACATCTTCCTTCTTGCGATCCTTTGCCGAGGCTCCGCCAATCATCTGAATCACATCGCCCACCTTCATGCCCGCTTTGTCGGCGGGTTGTCCTTGCGTGACCGAAGTAATGACCGGATAGCCATTCATCATTTCAATCTCAATGCCCATGCCACCAAATTTTCCACCCTGTTGAATGCGGGCGTTTTCAATCTGCGAACCGGAATAATAATTGGTGTAGGGATCAAGCGTTTTCAACATGCCATCAATGCCCGTGCGCATCAGTTTAGATGGCTCTATGTCATCTACATAATAATTGTTCACGTCTTTGAACACCGAAGAAAAAATATCCATGTTCTTCGAGATGTCAAAATAATAATCGGCAAAGGACATCAAGCTGATGAACAATCCGAGACCGGCAAGGAGGGTAAGGAGTTTCTTTTTCATGATCACTTATTTCTTTGCCAAGATTTCGTTCATCTTTGAATTGTCATTCAATATTTCTATCGCTTTTCTTACCTCCGGGTCTTTGCGAAAAACCGACTGAAGCCTGCCGCTGTAGAGATAATAGCGGGAAACGATTTCTTCTTCGAGCAACTCTTTGAGCTGTGTTTTTTCTTTCACCAAATCCTGTTCTTTGTCGTGTATCATATTCTTTTTCATCGCTTCCAAATCGGGCTGAACCGCATCGAGATATTTTTCCTTTTCGGCAGTTGATTTGAATTCTTCCAATAGTTTTTCGCTGCGTGTGGTGTAGTCATAATCCTTCTTAGAAACCCAGGCTACAAAATCTGCATAACCGGCGTCGCCGATATTGAACTCCCGCGGACTGCCAATTTTATCATGCTTTGCGCGATACTCAGTAGCATAGTCAGCAATCAGGCTTTTGCTCAACAGGCTGATGGCGATGTTGGATAGCTTCTCCGGTTCCAGAATGATATCGGGATCAATGCCTCCGCCATCATAAACGGTTCTGCCGTTATTGGTTTTGAAAGCCACTTTTAAGGAGTCGGGAATGCGTTTCACACTTCCATCTTCGTTGCGCTCGGCATAGTTGATGGCCTGAATGCAGCGACCGGAAGGGATGTAGTATTTGGCGGAGGTGATTTTCAACTTGGCCTGATATGGTTCCGGGCGCGTGGACTGCACCAAGCCTTTGCCAAAGGTTTTCTGGCCAATAATCACAGCGCGGTCCAAATCCTGCATGGAGCCAGCCACAATCTCCGCTGCCGAAGCAGAGCCGCCGTCGGTCAATATCACTAATGGAATTTTCAGATCTACCGGGTCGTTAAGCGACCGGAAGGATTTGTTCCATTCCTCTTGTTTGCCTTTGGTCGAAACAATCTGGAGGTTTCGATCCACGAAAATATTAGCCACGTTAATGGCCTCGTGCAACAAGCCACCGGGATTGCCCCGCAAATCAAAAACCAATCCTTTGATTTTATTTTTTGCTTCCAGCGATTCCAGTGCCGCTTTCACTTCCATGCTTGCCCTTTCGGTGAAGCCCCCCAACCGGATATAACCCACTTCATCGGTTATCATTCCATAGTAGGGAACGTTTCGGATTTTTATTTCCTCGCGCGTCAAACGCACCGTCAGTTCATCTTCGTTTCCGTCTTTATTCAATCGCTTTATTTTGACGACCACTTCTGTCCCCGGTTTGCCTTTCAACATGGCACTCACCTGGTCGGTCTTATAATTTTTGGCCACCTTGCCATCCACCTCTATAATCTTATCACCGGCGCGCAACCCCGATTTGTCGGCAGGAAAACCTTCATAAGGCTCCGTCACCGTCACCCACTCACCCCGGGTGCCAATCAGTGCGCCGATGCCGCCGTATTTACCGGTTGTTTGTGTGCGATAATCTTCCATATCTTCCTCAGAAATAAAATCGGTATAGGGATCCAAAGAATTGAGCATTTCATGGATGCTGCTCTGCATCAGCTTTTCAGGATTGAGCGTATCTACATAATACGTATTCAACTCTTTATAGAGCGTAGTGAAAATGTCGAGGTTCTTGGTGATTTCGAAATAGGAAGAACTGCTAAAGGCGAGTGTAACGATGCTCGCTACCAGAATAGCGGCCATCACTCCGTGTTTTTTCATTTTATTCATCAGGCTCCTCTCAAAATTGTTCGCAGACATGTATTGTAAACGCGAAGATGTAGAATTTGTTGCGGATAGGGTTTGAAAAGAAGTTAAAGAGAGGTAAAGATCACTTCTTCACGATTCTCACCACATTCGTTTCATCGCCTGATCTCACCGTCAGAAAATACACCCCACTTGCACCCTTAATTGGAAGGTGGATAGCAGATAAATTATGATGCACGGAGTGGCTAACCTCTTGACCTAAAACGTTTGTGATTGTTACTTCAACAGTAGGTAATATCTCTCCCAATTCTATTGTAACCTGACCGGTATTCGGATTAGGATAAACATTCAAAGCCGAAACACCGGATGAAGGAAGCGCGGTATAGCCTACAGTCATACATTCTGTGGTATCCATACAATCGTTCTTTGTAAATATGGCTGCGTACCTGCCAAAGATTGGGCTTGTAAAAATACTATCCGTTTGATTTGCCACAATTTGATTATTCGTGCAATCCATCCATGTAATGCTGCCTTGACCTCCGGCAAGCAGTGTATCTCCTGAAACCTGATGGATGAAAACATCATTGCTATCTACGGTCAGATAGATGGTGATAGTTGAATCGCAATTCCCGGTTGTCAGAGTGTCGTTATAGGTACCCGGTTCAGTTAAGTCCTGTCCTTTGAACCGGTAGCTTTTGCCCTTGCAGATAGAAACAGACGAGGTGGAATAGGCTTTGGGTTTTATAGTCAGATTCAGAACATAAGTAGAATCGCAACCATTGCTCGCTGTATATAAAGCCGAGTAACTGCCCGAAACACTCCTCAAAGTATCATGGAACAGAACCGATTCTCCAAAACAAATGCTGAGATTAGCACTGACTGATTTAGTAGGGCGAAGCGCCAAATACAGATTGACTACAGAATCGCAACCATGCACCGATTGAAAGGTTCTGAAATATACTCCGGGCATGTAGATCACCGTATCTTTAAATAAATAGGGCTTGCCGGCACAGACCGTATCGTAAACATTGATTAAGGGGAACGCATTGAGCATCGTTAAATCCAAGTTCACCAACGAATCACAACCATCATCCCCGATAAGCGAAGCACTGTAATTGCCTGTATCAAATCTCAAGGTATCATTAAACAAATAGCCTTCACCTCCGGGACATACGTAACCCAACAGGTTGGTGGTGTCAGGAATGCAGAATAGATTTTCGACCGTGTTGGTCACCTCCGGGGCGTTGAAATCAAAATAGATAAAGGCCGTGTTGGTGATGTGTGTAGCAGAAGGAAGACCGCTCTTTGGCTTCACCCGATATTGCACATAGCCATGACTCAGCGGCTCGTTCACAATGCTGTCGGGCAGGTAGATGTTGGGAAAGTTGAACTTCACCACACCGCCCGGCAACACCTGCGTCACGTTCGGATGGCTGAAAGCCAGCAAATCAAACGAAGCCATATCGAGGTTGGTATCGAGCGTATCTTCTATATACACATGAATCGCCGTATCGTTGCCCGTGTTTTGAAAGCGGATGGTATAAGTCAGCCAATCATTCGTGGCATCAATAATCCCCGCAGGAGAAACTGTTTTGTCATTCGGGTCAAAAGCAGTGCGAACGGTAAAGCATTGGGTCAATACATTGTTGCTTGGATTATTATCGCCAGCGGTTGGAGTAACATTTACTGTAAAGCACACCTGTTGACCTGCTTGTGCTGTAGTATACGTTTGAACAATGATATTGAAATCCTTCGCAGCATTCACCGCACCGAAATCAGCAATATTATAAGTCAGCGTATTCCCAACAACA
This sequence comes from Bacteroidota bacterium, assembly GCA_016722375.1. Taxonomy (NCBI): domain Bacteria; kingdom Pseudomonadati; phylum Bacteroidota; species Bacteroidota bacterium. Next base: position 235,898 of record JADKJG010000008.1, read on the forward strand.
CTGTTTGGTGTTAATGCTCCGCTGGCAGGTGAAATATATTTGGCCGGACCAGTAAACGAAACACTGACACTACCGCTGACACCACCGGCACAATACACGCCATAGTTATTTGCCAAATCTCCGGCTTTAATATTTATCTGTTCATTCCATGATGGGCGAAATCTGTTGCCGAGAATATTCCAAACACCTACATCAAAACCCGGCTTACATTTTAGTCCGAAATCAATTCCGTACTTTAAAGAATCAAGTGCCGTAACGTTAACCGTTCTACTATTTGAAAGTGGACAGGTAACTTCCAAATGAAAGATAGAAGCAGCGGTATCTATCTCAACCGTGTAGCTTGATAAATCTGTATCAAAAGAATAGTTGCCCCCGTGAAAGTAGCCCGACTGCGACAGTACGCCCGACTGATATAAATTAACCTTCAATGGATACGGCTTCTGTTCATTGGATTGTTGTACACAATCGGCATTATCATCCGTATAAATACTACCTCGAATATTCCATCCTACCTCGCATCCGTCGGTATTAAATAAATTGCATACTGGAAACGCGTCAAGCCATGGTATAGAACTTATATGTCCAATTTTATTTGGTAAACATTTAATCCCCGTGTTCCCAATACTCATACTATAAGCTATAAATTTGAAAGGCGGCAAGCATAAAAGATTGGGGTTATCATATAAGTCCAGATAGCCCATAGTTTGTGGTAGAGAAGATAATGAAATCAGAGAATTAGACCGACACGCTAAATCATAAACTCCAATCAGCGGGGGAAGGCTAGTTAGCTGGTTATTAGAACACCAGAGTTGTTGCACACTTAAGGGAATAGAAGGTAGCTGATTAAGAAAGTTATCATCACAGAATAACGTTTTCAACGAATCAGGAAGTACAGGCAGGCTTATTAAGAGGTTATCACTGCAATCCAGATTTATCAAAGAAGCTGGTAGATCTGGGAGGCTATCCAGAGAACTGTGTAGGCAGGATAAATGAGCCAAGGTTTTAGGTAAAGGAGGTAGGGTCTTCAGAGGATTTCCTGAACATACTAATTCGATAAGTCTTGGCGGCAATGCAGGAATACTATTAATATTGAGCCCCCCTACACCAGTACAATTTAGATATTCTAAACTGTCAAGATATTGCACGCCTTCTAATGTGCTTATATCGGCGAACCCGCAGTGTAAACTCTTTGCGTTCAGAACGGCGGGAGAAGTTGTGTCCATCATACCACCTACGACACTACCGGGAAATGCTTGCGCTAAAATAGTCGCAAACTGGGCATCCGGTATCTGCACCCATTGCGCTTTTGCGGGGTTCAGGGCGAAGAAACAAACCAAGACCAAGAGCTGAGCCTTAATAGATACGCGGAAAGTTTGAAGCATAGCGAGTGGGTTTGAGGCTTAAAAGTAAAATTTTTCAGAGAGCAGATTGGGCTTGTCGAACGATGTTAAATATTTGTTCCAAATAGTAACCGCTTCATATTTCAAATAAAAATCTCGAGTTTGCAACAGATTTTATCTTTTACAATCCATTGATTTAAAGACTTAACTGGTTCACGCAAGAAAATCCGAGTTTTTGGATTAGAAACTCGAGTTTTTGCTCTAGAAACTCCAGTTATCGGATCAATAACTCGAGTTTATGTACTAAAAATAGTTGTTTTTGGAGCTATAACTTGAGTTTTCTCTCTAAAAACTCAAGTTATAGGAGCAATAATTCAAGTTATTAAAGCTATAATTCGAGCTTTTGCGTTAAAAACTCGAATTATTGAAGCAAAAGCAATTTATCCCGCGATTGAATCCAAACACCATCTATAATTAAAGCAAAACGCCTTCTGTTTTAACCAACACTTTTAGGCGTTGGATTAAAACAGTAGGCGTTCTTATAGAAATGAGAGAAGAAAAGAGCGGCGGGTCTATGAAAAACAGTCCGACTACTTTAGTAACGGAAAACAATCAACGAAAATGACAAATCAAAGCACCCATTATAGTAATGCAGACCACCCAAAAGCCCACATTGATAGCAACGTACTTAAAACTCTTTCTTTCAAACAAGGCATTGATACCAATGATAGGCAGGGAAAACTCCACCCCTCCTATAAAGCCGTGCAAAGCTCCGTGTCTGTAGCTGCGAAAGTCATTTCCATATTTTGCCATCATGTCTTTAAGCATAGTATGGACAGCAGAGTTCGGGTCGCTCATGCCGGGGTCGTTCATCACCATAGAAAACAAATGCCATTGGTGAATCACCATGAAATTGACACCCATAGCGAGGAAAAAGCTAAAGACGTATGTAAGCGCAAAAATCAGAATCATATTGGCGCCCTTCATCGTGTCGTCGGTCATGCCGGCAGATTTCATCCAGGCTTTTCCGAATACTTTGGGGTTATACCATATAAAACCTAATGCAAGAGGGATGAGTGCCGAAGCGGCAAGAATGGGAAAGTTAAGTTGCATAGTTTTTGTTTTTTGGTGAGTTCAATAATACGTCAATTACACTGTGAGACTACCTATATATCCACCGGCACAGAAATATTTTCTAAAAATAAATGCAGTATTGTTTGCAAAACCCGAAAGCCGCTTTATATTTGCGCTCCCTTAGAAAAAACAACGTTCTTTAAATCGAAGCTGAGGGATTCAAAAAAGACAAAAAAGCGTAGTGATTACGCTTTCATCATACACAAAGCACACCGATTTATCGGAGTCCATCGTAGTACATAAATAAGCTCAAGGTATTGAAGAGCGCTCACAGAGCAGCCACCTTAAAAAGCTAAGCCGCTGGGACAGCGACTACATAACAAACATTAGGGTTAAGAAACTAATGTCCGCCAAAGCGGATACAGGGATTTGTCGCCTTGAACGTAGCAACAGAAAAATATTTTCTGAAAATAAATAGCTACAGATTTGGAAATGCGAAAGCGAAAAACATATATTTGCGCCCCGTTTCAAAATCGTTCTTCGAAACATTGATTTTTCGCTCTTGAAAAAAGAGAATAAATCGCAAGTGTTAAACCGGTATCGAAAGATATTGGGATAGCAAAAGTTCTTTGAAATATTGGATAGAAACATAGAAAATATGAACAGGTAAAATGATGCTTCAACATTAATTTTCCTTTTCTTTTGAATTATTAAAATACATATTGAAAAGGGATCTAACTCTTTTACAACGGAGAGTTTGATCCTGGCTCAGGATGAACGCTAGCGGGAGGCCTAATACATGCAAGTCGAACGGTAACAGGGGTAGCAATACCTGCTGACGAGTGGCGCACGGGTGCGTAACACGTACACAATCTGCCTTATACTGGGGCATACCCTCGGGAAACTGAGAATAATTCCCCATAACATATTGAAAAGGCATCTTTTTAATATTAAAACTCCGGTGGTATAAGATGAGTGTGCGTCTGATTAGCTAGTTGGTGAGGTAACGGCTCACCAAGCCGACGATCGGTAGCTGGTCTGAGAGGACGATCAGCCACACGGGCACTGAGACACGGGCCCGACTCCTACGGGAGGCAGCAGTAGGGAATATTGGACAATGGAGGCAACTCTGATCCAGCCATCCCGCGTGAAGGATTAAGGCCCTCTGGGTTGTAAACTTCTTTTCTCTGGGAATAAAAAGTGGGATTCATCCCGCCTTGAAGGTACCAGAGGAATAAGCACCGGCTAACTCCGTGCCAGCAGCCGCGGTAATACGGAGGGTGCAAGCGTTATCCGGATTCACTGGGTTTAAAGGGTGCGTAGGTGGCTTTGTAAGTCAGTGGTGAAATGCCGGAGCTCAACTCCGGAACTGCCATTGATACTGCTTAGCTTGAATCACGTCGAGGTGGATGGAATATTACATGTAGCGGTGAAATGCTTAGATATGTAATAGAACACCGATTGCGAAGGCAGTTCACTAGGCGTGTATTGACACTGAGGCACGAAAGCGTGGGGATCAAACAGGATTAGATACCCTGGTAGTCCACGCCCTAAACGATGTAAACTCGACATTAGCGATATACTGTTAGTGTCCAAGCGAAAGCGTTAAGTTTACCACCTGGGAAGTACGTCCGCAAGGATGAAACTCAAAGGAATTGGCGGGGGTCCGCACAAGCGGTGGAGCATGTGGTTTAATTCGATGATACGCGAGGAACCTTACCTAGGCTAGAATGTAGTTTGACCGATCCTGAAAGGGGTTTTTGTAGCAATACACAGATTACAAGGTGCTGCATGGTTGTCGTCAGCTCGTGCCGTGAGGTGTTGGGTTAAGTCCCGCAACGAGCGCAACCCCTATCTTTAGTTGCCAGCGAGTAATGTCGGGGACTCTAAAGAGACTGCCTGTGTAAACAGAGAGGAAGGAGGGGATGACGTCAAATCATCATGGCCTTTATGCCTAGGGCTACACACGTGCTACAATGGTAGGGACAAAGAGCAGCCAACTGGCGACAGTGGAGCGAATCCCAAAAACCCCGTCTCAGTTCGGATTGAAGTCTGCAACTCGACTTCATGAAGCTGGAATCGCTAGTAATCGCAGATCAGCAACGCTGCGGTGAATACGTTCCCGGACCTTGCACACACCGCCCGTCAAGCCATGGAAGTTGGGTGTACCTTAAGACGATAACCGCAAGGAGTTGTCCAAGGTAAAACCAGTAACTGGGGCTAAGTCGTAACAAGGTAGCCGTATCGGAAGGTGCGGCTGGAATATCTCCTTTTTAGAGCATTTTCCTGTTCTGCTCTATGTTTCTACCATTATTTCAAAAATTTTGCTCGATTAAAACTCTTGAAATGCCACTTAGTCTCGTAGCTCAGTTGGTTAGAGCGCTACACTGATAATGTAGAGGTCCGCAGTTCGAATCTGCGCGGGACTACATTATCAGCGAAAGCGAAGTGGTACAACCAACTGCGCGTAAACGCCTACTGACAAATGGGGGATTAGCTCATTTGGCTAGAGCGCCTGCCTTGCAAGCAGGAGGTAATCGGTTCGACTCCGATATCCTCCACAAAAAATAAGTTCTTCTAAATGAATTGATCGTTCTTTAAATAAATTGAAGCAAATCAAAGTTAATCAATCATTCAATGATTCACAACGTTGGCCAGTAGGATTATCCTCCCAAAAACTATTGGCTGCTGAAAAAAGTTCTTTGACATATTGGTAAGTTAATGAAGAAAAAAATTCAATTTCATCTATTCCGGAGCAAAAGCCGGAATGGGCAAAAATTATATGAAAATTTGAAAGTTACTAAGAGCATACGGTGGATGCCTTGGGTTTGAGAGGCGATGAAGGACGTGATAAGCTGCGATAAGCTTCGGGGAGTGGCACATACACTTTGATCCCAAGATTTCCGAATAGGGCAACCTAATACCATGAAGTGGTATTGTTCTTCGCAAGAAGAACGCTAACCGGGAGAACTGAAACATCTAAGTACCCCCAGGAAGAGAAAACAATTTAGTGATTTCCTGAGTAGTGGCGAGCGAAAAGGAAAAAGCCCAAACCAGAAAGGCTTGCCTTTCTGGGGTTGTAGGACTACAATATCGAATTAAGATTAACAGAAGAAGCATCTGGAAAGTTGCACCATAGAGGGTGATAGTCCCGTAATCGCAAGAATCTTATACGTAGTAGTATCCTGAGTACCGCGAGGTCGGAGACGCCTTGTGGGAATCTGCCAGCACCATCTGGTAAGGCTAAATACTCCTCAAACACCGATAGCGCACTAGTACTGTGAAGGAAAGGTGAAAAGAACCGCGAACAGCGGAGTGAAATAGAACCTGAAACCGTATGCTTACAAGCGGTCAGAGCACCTTCGTGGTGTGATGACGTGCCTTTTGCATAATGATCCTACGAGTTGCTCGTCACTGGCAAGGTTAATCTTTAACGGTCGAAGCCGTAGCGAAAGCAAGTCTGAATAGGGCGATAGTCAGTGGCGGCAGACGCGAAACCTTGTGATCTACCCATGAGCAGGATGAAGTGACGGTAACACGTCATGGAGGTCCGAACTGATAAGCGTTGAAAAGCTTCCGGATGACTTGTGGGTAGGGGTGAAAGGCTAATCAAACTGGGAGATAGCTCGTACTCCCCGAAATGCTTTTAGGAGCAGCGTTGGAATTATTTATATAGAGGTAGAGCTACCGATTGGGCTAGGGGGCTTCACCGCCTACCAAACCCTGACGAACTCCGAATGCTATATAATTTATCCAGCAGTGAGGCAGTGGGTGATAAGGTCCGTTGCCGAGAGGGAAACAACCCAGACCATCGTCTAAGGTCCCAAAATCTATATTAAGTCACACAAACGATGTCCGATTGCTATAACAGCTAGGATGTTTGCTTGGAAGCAGCAATCATTTAAAGAGTGCGTAACAGCTCACTAGTCGAGTGATCGGGCGCGGAAGAATAACCGGGTGTCAAATATAGTACCGAAGATATGGCATCGAAAGACTGGTAGGGGAGCATTCCAGCGGCAGCGAAGATTGATCGTAAGGCATGCTGGAGCTTCTGGAAAAGAAAATGTAGGAATAAGTAACGATAAAATAGGTGAAAAACCTATTCGCCATAAACCTAAGGGTTCCTGATCAATGTTAATCAGATCAGGGTTAGTCGGATCCTAAGGACCAGCCGAAAGGCGACCTCCGATGGAAAACTAGTTAATATTCAGTTACTTGCTTAAATTTCGATGGGGTGACGGAGTAGTGAAAGTGCCGCGAACTGACGGAATAGTTCGTTAAAGTGCGTAGGTATATCGATTGCAGGAAAATCCGCAGTTGATGCTGAAACATGACAGTACACAGAACCTTCGGGGGACGTGATAGTACACCTAATCAGACTTCCAAGAAAAACCTCTAAGGCTAGGTTAAAGCAATCCGTACCGGAAATCGACACAGATAGACGAGAAGAATATTCTAAGGCGCTCGGGTGAGCCGCGGCTAAGGAATTCGGCAAAATAGTCCTGTAACTTCGGGAGAAAGGACCCCCACTTCGGTGGGGCGCAGTGAAATGGCCCAGGCGACTGTTTAACAAAAACACAGGACTCTGCTAAATCGAAAGATGAAGTATAGGGTCTGACTCCTGCCCGGTGCTGGAAGGTTAAGGAAGGTGGTCAGCAGCAATGCGAAGCTACCGACTGAAGCCCCAGTAAACGGCGGCCGTAACTATAACGGTCCTAAGGTAGCGAAATTCCTTGTCGGGTAAGTTCCGACCTGCACGAATGGAGTAACGATCTGGGCACTGTCTCAACCGCGAGCCCGGTGAAATTGAAGTATCGGTGAAGATGCCGATTACCCGCAACGGGACGGAAAGACCCCATGCACCTTCACTACAACTTAACACTGAATTTGATTAAATGATGTGTAGGATAGGTGGGAGACTTTGAAGCGGGAGCGCCAGCTCTCGTGGAGTCAACCTTGAAATACCACCCTTCCTTTGATTAGATTCTAACTCCGGAAAAGGAGGACAATGTTTGGTGGGTAGTTTGACTGGGGTGGTCGCCTCCCAAAATGTAACGGAGGCTTCCAAAGGTACCCTCAGTACGCTTAGTAACCGTACGTAGAGTGCATTGGCACAAACGTGCTTGACTGTAAGACAAACAAGTCGAGCAGGGACGAAAGTCGGTCAAAGTGATCCGGTGGTTCCGCATGGAAGGGCCATCGCTCATAGGATAAAAGGTACGCTGGGGATAACAGGCTGATCTCCCCCAAGAGCTCACATCGACGGGGAGGTTTGGCACCTCGATGTCGGCTCGTCACATCCTGGGGCTGGAGAAGGTCCCAAGGGTTGAGCTGTTCGCTCATTAAAGTGGCACGCGAGCTGGGTTCAGAACGTCGCAAGACAGTTCGGTCCCTATCTGTTGCGGGCGTTAGAAATTTGAGAGGAGCTGACTCTAGTACGAGAGGACCGTGTCGGACGAACCTCTGGTGTATCTGTTGTGGCGCCAGCTGCATTGCAGGGTAGCTATGTTCGGAAGGGATAAGCACTGAAAGCATCTAAGTGCGAAGCCAACCTCAAGATGAGATTTCTTTTAAGGGTCGTAGAAGATTACTACGTTGATAGGTCACAGGTGTAAAGGTGGTAACATCAAAGCCGAGTGATACTAATTGCCCGTTTACTTTCTAATTTTTTTTAGTTCTCTCATCCCCTTAAAAGGATAGTGCAGAATCTGGAATTGAATCAATTATCTTCATTAACACCAATATGTTAATTTATTGGATTTAGTAAATGTATCAAGTAGCTAGTATTAAGTTTTAAACTTAATACCGGTCGGACGGTTAAGATGGTAATCCATCTAAATACTATCTACTTCATATCAAAATACTAAACCCTTATGATAAGGGTGACTATAGCGAGGGGGATCACCTCTTCCCATTCCGAACAGAGAAGTTAAGCCCCTCCACGCTGATGGTACTGGATTAAACCTCCGGGAGAGTAGGTAGTCGCCTCCTTATTTTTTAAAAGCCTCTTCGAGTAATCGGAGAGGCTTTTTTTTTGTACTCAACTCGCAAAATGGAGGGGGCTATCTTACCGTCGGAAAGGTATATCTAAACTCTTCTGAGTTCCTCTATTAATGCCCGCCGATTGGCATATTTTTTCCTGAATGCCTCGATCATTTTATCTACTTTTTCTCGTGCACCAAGTTTAACCATGTGTCTCAGGTATTTACACGCCGTTTGATAATGAGTCCTGCTCGTGTTTTGCTCTAAATAATTTATGATGCCCTTTTATCTCAGCTAAATTTCTTTAGCCATTTTTGAATACCGTATTGCTGATGCCATAGGTATAAAGCATCTACACAATATACCGTGGCACCGCTTTCGTCTTTTGGATTATACCGGGTAAGATACTGATCTTTTATTTTCTTTTTGCCCTGTAGATATGGAAGAACATACGGATTGAACTCGATAGCCTCATCCATCGCTTCATCCAGTTCATCTTCCCCTGCCTGGACCATATACAAATAGAGCGCGTAGTTGTAATGATGATGCACTGAAAACCCGTCAGAGAATCGCTCCTGAAGTTCAATAAATTTATCGTACTCCTTGAATTCAAGATAGAGCACCTGGAGTGGTAAACGGGCACCTATAGCATCATCGGGATGCAGTCGCAATAGTTTTTCATACAACTCCATAGCATTGTGTCTTTTCCCTTGGGCTATCAACCATTCTGCCTTCATACTGAGTAATCGCATGTAGGGTCTAGTTTCCGTAACACCCCAAAAGTTGCCTTCATTTTCTATTTCATAGCTCCCTCCGAATTTCTTTTCACTAACTC